>SKYF01000073.1 GCA_007128005.1 Bdellovibrionales bacterium | reverse complement strand
TGGCTTGGTCTGGGCAAAGGCTCTCTCGGCAATCAGTTCGGGAGACTTCGTCCAAATGGCCTTGAAGCGATGGTCATCCCAGTTGAAATATAACTCCCGGTCCACAAGTAAAGACTTTGCCAAAGTGGTCTTGCCACACTGCCTTGGTCCTGAAATGAAGGCCATCTTTTTTCTATTGAGAGCGAGGTCTTGGATGGGTTTGGAAAGGCTTCTCGACTTCATTTTGACCAATTTATCGTCAAACGAAAATTTGGTCAAGACCATTTTATCGTCAAACGAAAATTTGGTCAGCTGGTCACCCAGTGGCTTCATTCAAGCCGCTTTAGGCCTGTCCATTCCAATCGAAAGATAAATGCTTTACGATTTTTCGTCTTGGGAGCTCTTGTCAAAGGCAAGGCTCTTAAACTCCTGGCCATCGTAGTGAACGATGCGGGGCTCTGCGTCCAACACTGTGGCCACGTTGACCGGCCGACCCCAGAGGGCCTGAAGGTTCTTCATAGTGGCCTGCATATAGTCGGGCTGCATTTCAATGCCCTCAAAGAGGTGGGTTAGAAGAAGCTCTCCTCGGTTGTTGAAATTGGCATCCACCACACTGATGATGGGCTGACCAAAGTTGGTGAGCTGAAAGAGGAACTTCTTTTTGATCAAGGGGAAGTCTCTGGTGTCGACCTCAAACTGGCCCGTGCGCTTGTTGAACTTGTAGACAAACATCTTATTGGCCACACAGAACTCTTCAGTCAAAAATTGGTCGATAAACATCACATCATTGAAGTTTCTGCGCACTTCAAAAATCTTTTCTCTCCCCTGCCCAGTCTTGCGATCCCAGTTCTTTTTCTCGCTGAGGTCTTGGCACTCCTCCCACTCCTTACCAAACTGGCCCTTATTCCAACGCTGTTCAATATCGCGAAAGAGCTCAATGCCCACTTTGTAGGGATTGAAACCCGTTGGAGACATGGCCATGGTTCCTGAGTGGCGATCGGCAAAGTCGACAATCTCACTGTCGTCGGCAATTTTTTCTGTCATCAGCTTGGCGTGCCAATAAGAGGCCCAACCCTCATTCATAATCTTGGTCATACCCTGAGGGGCGAAGTAATAGGCCTCCTCGCGAATGATAGACAGCACATCTTGCTGCCAGGGCTGAAGGGGCGCGTAGTGAATCAAAAAATGCAAGATGTCTTTTTCGGGCTTTTCAGGAAAGCCCGTCAGGCTCTGACGTTCCGCCATCTCCTCCTTGTGCAGTCGGTCCTGCTCCTTGAGGTACTCTGGAGGATTAATAAAGGACTCCATATAGTCTTTGTGCACCTTCAAACGCCCGGGGCCTAAGACCTCTCGCTGCTCCCCACTTACATGGGACTCATCGACTTCAATCTGTGGGAGCTTGGCCCTGACATAAGGACTGTGCCGGTCAATGAGGTTTTCAAGGCTTAGACACTTATCAATAAAGTCCTCAACCACGTCCACCCCATAGCGGTCAGTGTAGCGCCGAATCCGTGTGGCATGGTTGGCCATCTGATCCATCATCTTGCGATTGGTCTGGGAGAACCACTGGTTGTTTTTAAAAAAGTCGCAGTGACCGTAGACGTGAGCCATAACCAGTTTTTGGTCAATAAACTCATTGCCTTCCATCAGATAGGCGTAGCAGGGGTCATTGTTGATCACCAGTTCGTAGATTTTGCTCAGGCCATACTCATAGCTTTTGGAGAGCTGCTCATACTCCATTCCAAAGCGCCAGTGAGGGTAGCGCACGGGAAATCCCCCATAGGCCGCAATCTGATTCATCTGTTCATAGGTGATCAGCTCAAATATAGTCTCAAAAAAGTCTAGGCCCACGGACTCGGCCACCTTAAGAATTTTGCGCCTTTCCTTTTCCAGCTCTGGAGTCAAATTGGCCATACAGCAGTTACCTTCCCTTACCTAAAAAGTCCTTGATCGAGTGAATGATTTTATCCTTACTCTCGATGCGACTGATGACCAGTCTGTCATCTGAGGGAAAAGCCTTCTCCAAATCCTTTAAAAACTGCCCACTTCCGTATTTGCTCTCCACCTGCCCATAGCCAAACATATTGACCTGAGGAAGGAAGAACTCCTTGAGCAGTCGAATGCACAGTCTGGTGTCCTCGCCACTCCAGTTGTCTCCGTCACTGAAGTGAAAGGGGTAGATATTCCACTCATTGGGAGGATACTCCTCATCAATCAACTTTTTACAGAGCTTGTAGGCCGAACTGATGAGGGTGCCTCCCGACTCACTGGTTCGAAAGAAGGTGTCCTCGTCGACTTCTTTGGCTGCGGCATCGTGGATAATAAACCGAGTGTCCAACCCCTTATAGTTGCGCTTCAGCCAGGCGTTGATCCAAAAACTCTCCAGCCGAACAATCTCTTTTTGTTCATCGCCCATAGAGCCAGAGACATCCATCATGTAGATGACCACAGCGTTGGTGCGAGGGCTCACGGTCTTTCGAAACGAGCGGTAGCGCATGTCGCGGCGAATGGGGACGATGATTGGGTTGTCAGGGTCATAAGTTCCCGTTGAGACATAGCGCTTAAGAGCTTCTTTGTATGAGGCCTTAAAATGCCTGAGGCTCTCTGGCCCCACGTTTGACCGACCAGTGTAGCGGTTGACCACGGAGTCTACAGTCTTGGTTCCCTTGGGCTGAATGCGCGGGAGCTCAAGTTCCTCACCCAGAATTTCTGCCAACTCTTCTATGGTGATCTCGGCTTCTAATACATGCTCACCTGGCTGATCCCCGGCCTGTCCCTGACCGGGCTGATTCTGACCGTCAACGGCATCCCCGGGTTGACCCTGCCCCTGACCGACACCTCCTGACTGCTTCGGACCGTAGCGAAAGCGCGGAATGTCAATGGATGGGACGGGAATTTTGACAAACTCCTTCTCGCGCTTGCCAATCATTTCACCGTGGGTCACGTATTTTTTAAAATTTTCTTTCACGCGGCCTCGGACAATGTCCCGAAACCGCTTGTGGTCTTCCCTAATTGTCATGACCCGCCTTTATTTACTTTTTGTCCTTCACATCACCTCGAGCAAAGATACTGGCCACGTAGTGCAACACATCCGTTGCCGAAATTTCATCGTAGCCGAATTCCTTGATAAGCCGCGTTTTGACGATATCAATCTTCTCCTGAGTGTCTTTGTCGACTACAGAAGACACCAAAGAGGTGAGCTTGATTGTATCTTTTTGGTCTTCAAATAATTTAAGCTCCAAGGCCTTGTGCAGACGCTCATTGGTTTTGTAGTCAAACTTCCTTCCGTCAAGAGAGATCGCACCGATATAGTTCATTATCTCCCTACGGAAATCGTCCTTTCTGGACTCAGGAATCTCAATCTTTTCCTCAATCGAGCGCATCAGCCTCTCGTCGGGCTCCTCATCGGCTCCAGTGAACTGATTGCGCACCTTCTCTTTTTGCGTGTAGGCCTTTACATTATCAATGTAGTTTCCACAGAGCCTATGAAGAGCTCCCTCATCTGCGGAGATGGCCCTTTGAACCTCTGCTTTTATAATCTCTTCATACTCCTGCTTCACCACACTCAGTAGCTCCTTGTAGTCGTTTCTATCCTCATCACTCTGAAGAAGAGTGTGGTGCTTGAGCCCAGACTCTAGCTCCTTCAGCACCATAAAAGGATTGACGGATCCGCGGTTGCGCTGCTGTGACATGACAATGGCATTGGATAATTTGTCCTGAATATAGCGAGGGGATATCCCGTCCATTCCCTCGCGCTGAACTTCTTTACGCAACTCTTTAATGTTGTCTTCCGTGTAGTTGGGCAAAGACTTTCCATCATAGAGCTTGAGCTTTTGCAGGCGGGTCAGATTGGCCTTTTTAGGCTTTTCTAGGCGAGTGAGAATAGCCCACATGGCGGCCATTTCAATGGTATGAGGGGCAATGCTGACCCCCCTCAAAACTCGACTGT
>SKYF01000212.1 GCA_007128005.1 Bdellovibrionales bacterium | reverse complement strand
TTTTTCAGTCTTATGTGGCTAGCTACCTTGAAAGAGACGTAAAAGCTCTGGCCAATGTCAGTGACTTAAGGGATTTCGAGCGCTTTATTCGAGCCTGTGCTCTTCGCAATGCCCAAATCCTCAACAAAGCGGAACTGGCTCGAGATGTGGGAGTCAGTCCGACAACAGCCAACGCCTGGCTCTCCATTTTGCAAGCTTCCAATCAAATTTATATTCTTGAACCTTGGTTCTCCAATAAGACCAAGTCTTTAGTGAAATCGCCCAAAATGTATTTTATGGACACAGGGCTGTTGTGCTTTCTGTTGAACATTGAGACTTCAGAAAGCCTCGTCAACTCGCCATTTGTGGGAGCCATTTGGGAAACCTATGTTTGTGGGCAGATCCGGCGCCAACTTTCTCTGCGGTCCAGATCTCGGGAACTGTTTTTCTGGAATGACCGAGTGAGGGAGGTCGATTTTTTACTCGAAACTGGGGGGCAGGTTCGCCTGCTCGAGGCCAAGTGGACGGAGGTTCCCGATCTTAAGGCCGCCGAGGGCTTGGTGCATGCGCAAAAAAAAATCACCCAAGCCCAATCTTTGCCTCACGCTCTGATCTGCCGCACTCCCAACCCTTTTCCTCTTTCACCGGACATCACAGCCATGGGCCTTGAGGACCTTAGGCTTTGACTGTTGATGGTCAGGATCAGCTGCTGGTCCGAGGCCACCTGTCTTCTTGTGCTGCAAGGGGTTTGCTCTGGTGCGGCAGCCACTGAGGACAGCAGTGTATGACTTAGGGGGAACTTTCGTGCTCAAAAGCGGAGGCCATACGGTCAATCTCCTTTTTGCTCAAGCCAAACTGTGCTGCAATGCCCCTCCATTTATTTACCGCTAGGGTGACTTCATTGATAATTTCAAGCGCTCTGAGTTTGCTTATGCGGAATTCATCAATGACAGAAAGTGCCAGATCGAGAGATGCAGTCGGATCATCTAGGTTAATTGAGGTCGATAAAAAACGTGCTTTGATCTCAAGCGGTGTGGGGTTGAGATCAAAGGCGGGTGACAGTCGCCAGCCTCTGTGGCGCTCGTATAAAAAACCATGGTTTCTTAAATGATCATCCGTATTTGAAATCAGGACATTAAAAACAATACGTCGCCACAATTCTTCCAAATCACTATTTGGACTTGCCCCATGCTGTGCGATTGCATAGGCGATCTCGAGATAACTATGGGGATCATTGTCTTTTGCCCCCAACATGCTCATTGCCGATAGGAATGGAATGCGTTGGCCCTCGCAACGATCAAAACGGCGCAAGATTAAAACAGGTCTGTCCATGATTTTTTTGAGGCGCCAACGAGGTGTTTTAATACCCGCTTTCCCCGCCAATGTGAGGGCCAGAGCTTCCCAAGCCACCACATTAAACTCATCATCTTTTTTGGGGAACTTTACCATAGCGAGATGACCATCTTTGCCCCTAACTGATGCTTTAGGCCGAGCCCCACCAAGGGATGATCCCGGAGCTAAGAGTAATTTTAGGTCTTCTGAGGTTTCATTGTCATCGAGGTAGCGCTCAGTGGCCGACAGCAATCGGGGAAGATCCATCAAAGGAGGGATGCTTTTCTCACTTTTTGGGCTTAAATAAGGCCCGCCGGCCTGAAGTGAGAACCTCAGTGCCCCTTGACGAGCCTCATCGTTAACGCCTAGCAGGTAATCCATCTCGGATAGAGTTCTATGGGTCTCTCCCTTGGTTTTTGCACGCCCACTCTCTGCCCGGCGCATAAGTACACGGCCCCAGCGGTCCGGTGCTGAATCTCCAAGAGCGCCAAACAATATCTGATCCGGCTGAGTGTGAAATGCACCCCCGGTTAATTGAAGTGCCGGATCAAGTGCGAACTTTTCAGGATGCTTTAGCCATTCCTGATCGTACTCAAAAGAGGCACTTTGCCGAGCACCCCGTTGATGAAACCAGAGCTTACCCACGGCATGTGTTTCCCTGCCCAATTCAATGGCAACATAAACTTGCTGATTACTCACCCAATTCTCCTTTGCGGCCTGGGTGAGCTCGGATTCTTTGAGGGAGGTTTTCTTCTTCCATCTCGCGCCCAATTATATCGCGAGAAGCATCAGCAACTTGTGCTAAATGATCAATCATACCTAGGACAAAAAGAGCTGAAGCATAAGCGCCCATGGACACGCTTGGATCACCCCTTTCAATTTTGGCCAAGGTTATCCGAGAGAACCCAGCTCGCTCCGACATAAGCTCCATCGCAACCCGACGACGACGGCGCGCATGATTAATATCTTTACCAAGTCTTCTTAAGGCCTTTTGTGCCGGGATCGGTAGATGCACTTTTTTGCTCATATTCTCAAGCTTAACATATCTTATGATTTACTTTAAACAATACAATGCAAATAATAATATACATTAACTCAAAAAACAAGATTTTACCCAAAAACCAACAATTTCAATTATTTAACGGATTGTTTGTAGGGAGCCCCTCTTAACTCTGCTTAGGCATTTGCAGCTGAATGTCCAATCGCTCCTGCTCTAGGCGAAGATTGTGACTTGTGAGGTGCCTATAGAGCTGAATGAGATCATCAGGAAGAAGAGCTAAAGAATCCATCCGGGGTTCTGCCCCTGATCCCTTGACGGCCAAATGCTGATGAGCTGAGAAGACTTCAGCAGACATAAAAAGGGGTTGAGTATGAGGGAATATCTGAGTGAATCGAGCGAGAATTTCCAGGCCTTCTTTGTCGATATCCCCCCAATAAAATAGTCGCGTGTGCTTGAGAAAGTCTAGGGAGCCAAAAGTTTCAGCTAAAAATCCACAGCCAAAAAAGGCCAAAGTGTTTTTTTGGGGGGGCAAGCGAAGAAAAGTCGTTTTGTTCTCGATCACGAGGACATCAATTTGTTCCCAAAAACCAGACTCAAGGCTGCGAAAGGCTTGGGGACCCTGAAGAGCTTGGTTAAGCTCCTGGGCAGGGCAGCTGAAGTCTCTGAAGGGAATTCCCAGTCGGCTCATCAGGCTTTCATCCAGAAGCCGCACGCGAATGTGTGGGTTGTCCTGTTGTAGACGGTAGCGCTGGTGAAAGCTGCTGTACCTGCGGTCGATACTCTCCTTTGGTAGGCAGTGGTCCATCAGCTCACACATCCATTTGTTGTATCTCTCAACAAATTTTGTATCTAGACCTAAATCTCCCAGGGGTAAGTCTCTGATGTAAAAGGAGGACAGGGAGTCTTGGTCCAAAAGGAAGCGAGTGGCCCGAGAAAGGTCGGGCCAGGGGATGGAAGGATTGATCAATTTAGGCCAAGTGGTGGGCTTCATAAGCCAGTTCCGGCACTCGGGCAAGTGAGTCTCAAGGGCCTGAAGGTTAAAGTCGAAGAGCTCGGCTTTTTTCCAGGCTTTGAGAAAACTCAAAAGGTCCTCTTTCCGATCCAGCCAGGCCTCGATGGGAAGGGTTTGAGTTCCTAGAGCTCGCGTTTTTCGTAGCTTCCACACCAGGCGCAGGCCGGGCTCGTTGGCCTTGCGCTCCAACTTCTGAAGGGCCTGAACCTCTGCGGCTAGGTCTTCAAACTGCCGGTGGCGGGTGGGAAGACTAAAACCGATACGCAGGGGAAAGAGCTCCACACCGGTGATCTGAGATGCCAGACAGGGGAGGAGGTGACGAGAGGCCTTGCGCAGGATGATATCTCCAACGGGTGTTGTGTTGAGCGGCTTATCCATGCACAGGCTCCAAGCTAGCTGGTGTCAAACTCTGTTGACGGCGCAATCTCTCTTCCTGATAGGTTTCACGCGATATCTCACTCACCTTAGAGTCATTGCGCTCATCGTTGTTCGAGACAAAGTGAATGACGTCAATATGAGGTTCAACCACATGGATCTTGTCCATTGGGGTGACGACCATCAGCTGCAAATTGAGTCGTTCAAAGAGCTGCATGGCGTAGCGAGAGTTCATGTCATCGGACTTGCTGAAGGCCTCATCGATCAGCGCAAAGCGAAAGCTCTCTGTCGTCAGATCCTCGGCGGATAGCCCATACTGGTAGGCAATGGCCGAAGCTAAAATGGTGTAGGCAAGTTTGGCCTTTTGCCCCCCTGAGAGCCCTGAAGAGTCTGAGTAGTAGCGGGCCTGACTGCGATCTTCCGTGTAAATCTCAGTGACGGCAAAATCAAGCCAGTTGCGAACATCAACCACTTTTTCCTTCCACCGCTCTTCCTCTTTAAGCTGATCAATCAGCTGTTTGATCTTATAAAAGGACTCCTGATAGGCTTCAAATTCAGTCTGAGAAGCATCGGGAATACAGTCGCGCAGTCGACTCTGGAAGCCACGAATCTCTTGGTCTAGAGAGCGAGAGACCTCAATTTGCACAAAGGTGGAGGGGCTAAAGTCAATGAGTCTCAAAGCTCGATTGAGTTGATCAATGCTTTCTCGAATGCTCTCTTCGCCTCGCTCCAAAGAGGACTTAAAACCCGTCAGATCGTTGGCGATATTCCTGTTCAGGAGTTTGCGAAATCTCTCCTCATGACGAGGAAGGTCGTCTTTGGAGATCCGGGCTTGCAGAGCCTGAAACTGAGCCTGATACTCCATCCGGGGTTCCATCTCCTGGCAGTCCTCGGGAAACTCCTTGGTAAAGACCACCATGCGACTGGTGATGGCGTTGACCAGATCCGTGCGCTTTTTGCGTAGAGTCTCCATCTCGGCCTCCAACGACTGGAGCACTCTTCGTTGAGTTTCATTGAGCTCAGAGTAGTCGAGCTTAAGGCGTAGTCGCTTCACTCTTGAGAGTAGGGATGGGGCGAACCTCTGGTAGTCGGTCCCGGAGTAGATTTGAAGAAGGGCCTCCCCAGACTCGATCCCCTCCTCGTCACGGCGAACCTGACCCTGTAGGTCTCCAAGCTTTCTCTCCAAAGAGGAGCGCTCCCCTTCGATCTGACGGCGCTCCCCCTGTTTGGCTTCTAATTGACCTTTGATCTGATGCAGGCTCTGGTCTTGTTTGATCAAAAGCTGTCGGCGTTCTTCGAGATGAGAGATTTCCACGGCCCTTTGTTGCCAGTGGATCTGATCAAAGTCCTCGATGCGTAAAAACTCCGCCATCACAGCCTCTTGATCCACTAAGAGGTCTTTTTCGCGCTCAATTTGATTGAGTTCTTTTTGAAGTCCCTCGATCTCCTGAGATTTTTCCACACTGGATTTTTTGAGGGCCTGGACCTTTCTCTGATTGTCCCAACCGAGAACGAAGCGGCTGCGGTCGTTCAAATCGAAGCGATCGTCTTTTTCATGGAGGCTTGAGCTGCGCTTGATAAGGCCCTGGGGGGTTAAGGCCCGGGACAATTTACGAAACTCATCAAGCTCAGTGCAGCAAATGTAGTCAAAGTGAGTGGCGACTTCTCGTTTAAGCCAGCCTTCAAAAGGGCTGTCATGGCGAAAATCTAACTTAAAGAATAGGGCTCTTTCATCCAAACCATTGAGGTCTAAAGATGAGGGCCGGTAAGTCTCAGATTTGAGTTTGATCCTGGAGTAAACGATTTTTCCCTTGAGGTGATGGGAATTCACATAGCCATTGACCCCGGCAGATAGATCCTCATCCACCAGAACTCTTAGGCCCAAACTGTGGAGCAATCGCTCAATGGCGGCCTCCCACTTAAGCTCGCTGTCTTTGACTTGAATGAGTTCACCCACAAAGGGAAGACGACTCTCGTCAACGCCGAGATCCCTTGCAACTTGAGCGCGAATACGGAGACTGTGGTGAGGGATATTGCCTTGTCTTTCCATCAAGGAACGCAGCTCTTGATCCAGGCTGGCCTTCTCCTCCTGTCGTCCTCTCAGCTTAAAATCAAGATCCCGACTGGACTTGTCCAACGCTGAAATTCTCTGACGAAGAAGTTCCCTGTCTTGCTGGATCCTCTGCCGGGCCCCATGAAACTGGTCGGAGTTGGGATCTCGACTCAAGCGGAGTTTCTGGGCCAGTTGGTTGTAATGTTCAGCCTCATTTTGACAGCGGGTCAGTTCCTTTTGCAGGTTCTGAATTCTAACATCCAAGAGCTCTAACTGTTGGCCGGTGTGGCTGCCCTGTATTCGATGTTTGAGCTCCTCAATGGTTTCAGACAAAGAGATCAAAATCTGATTTTTTTGATCTAAAAGATCTTGAGTTTTCAGCACATCCTGCTGCCAGGCCTGGAGTCGACTTCTCAGCAGTGTGAGGCGTTGCTCTTCAATCACAGCAGGCAAGCTGTCCTTGAGCTGTCCCAGTTCAGATATTTGAGCTTGGAGTCCATCACACTCATCCAAATCGCGACACAAGGGTGAGAGGGTGTCAAGTTGTCGACGGGCCTTGACGATGGACTCATTGGCTAGGTTGAGGTTCTGAAAATTCTGAATCAGGCGGTAAAGGGCTTCTCCAGTTTCCATTTCCTCCAACATATGCTTTCGGACAAAGGCATTCAGGCTTTCGATTTCCTTTATGGCAACAGTTTGATTAAAGAGATCCAAAGCCTTTTCTGAGCGCAAGCCCACGAGGCGCATAAAGTGAGATGAGTACTGGTTAAATTGATCATAGACAGAAATGGACTCACTGAGCTTACGCAGCTGTTTTTTGAGTTCGGTGGGATTGCGAAACTGAGAAAAGTGCTCCTGGATACTCAGGGCGCACTCACCGACAACAAAGATTTTTTTCAGCTCGTCATTGTTCATCCAAAACACCTGAGCCAAAGTGACCGTCTTAAGGGACCCAGAGTTCTTAAAAGTTACTAGCAGAACAGAGTAGTCTCCGGGCTCCCGCAGGTATTTGGTCTTTTCCACATAGTCGTCACTGGACTTAGCTCTTCCCCAGGCCCCAAGAAAATAGGTCTTTTCGGTTCTTTCCCGTCGTCCGCCTCCAGACGACAGATTATAGTTACGGCGACGAGAGGGCACGATAAGGGTGAGCAAAGCATCGGCGAGGGTGGATTTTCCCGATCCATTGGCACCGGTGAGCAGGCTGGTCTTTCCCTTTGGGTTGAGGCTGTAGATCTTCTTGTTAAAGGTTCCCCAGTTGAAGATTTCCAGCTGTTCTAGACGGTAGCCCGTCTGGCTGTTGTCTTGATCAAAGAGACTGTTCTGCATGATAGACCTCTAGTTTTTCTTTAATCTCTCGCAGCAGTCCGGCAGGGACTCGGGCCTTCAGAATCCGTTTGACCTCAAAGCTGTCCTGATTTGCCAGAGGTTCTAGAAAGCCCAAATCTTCCACCTTGCGGATCAGGCTGTCAAAGCGGTCCAGTTGTTTGGCTTCGTCGCTGGCTTGTTTCCAGTAAAGCAGCAGAAGGTTATGAATGTCCTCGCGGCGGAGCACTAGGCGGGAGTTGTCACTGTCTCCAAAGTCAAACTGAATCAGGGCTTCGCGGAGCAAAACCAAAAGCAGAGTGACCTCAAAACTTAAGGGAATCCGAGGGGTCAGGCGCGGAAGACCCCGGCTATTGAGTCCAACTTCAGGATCCGGGTCTCCGTCTCCGTCCATAGGACCCGTCTCGCAAAGACTGTCTGGCTCCCAGCTTCGCAAAAAAGCAAAACCCTCTCCGGCATCCAAGAACACCTCTAAACCTAGTCGCAAAAAATAGTCGCGAACTGAGGACTCATAGCTCAGGAGGCACTCCCAGAGTTCCGTGCTTTCGGAGTAGACAGGTCCCTTGACCAGGGCCACCAACACTTTTGAGTAGGGTAGAAGCTTGACTTTAATGGAACGATCTTGGGTCATTGGAGAATATCCCTCTGCTGTGGGGGTTTTGTTGGCCTTATAAACAGGACTTTGGGAATGCGAATCTTTGAGGCCCAGTTCATATCTACAACCTCAACCAGTTCAGATTCGTCCGGCAGGCAAGTGGCATGCTCATCCTCCCAGGCTAATGACAGATAGGTGACCACTTCGGCCAGCCCCTGGGTTGGGGGATAATCTTTTAGAATTTGAGCTAGGCTCACCATGGACTGATTTTGGAGCAGAGTTCGGATTCTTTTTCGTAACAGCTCTGGGTCGACGCTGTAGGTGGATAATAGCTCCCCAAGGGAATCAAGATCCAAGGTCTGATCAGAATTGAGCTGAGATAAATCAAGATTATTGATTTCTATATTCTGTCTGGGCCTAAAGAGGGGGCGATCCAGGGGCAGGTTCACTCGCAGCCTTCCCTCAAGAGCAACAAAGTCCTTCTTTCCCCAAGGCGGTTTTTCGAGGCAAAGCACCTTGATCTCGCGAATGAGCTCCTTGACCAAACGATGTTCGGCCAAACTCTGTTCCTGTAAGAGTCGTCGGAGCTGATCAGTGAAAAGTCGATTGGACTCCAAAACCCGTTGGGCTGCCGATAGCAGGTTGGATTTGAGCTTTTTGAGGGGCAGGACGTCCTGTTCTTGGTGGCCCGCGATCTGATCGACTTCATGAATTTTCAGAGTCTTTTCGATCAGCATATTGAGTTCTTCCTGCATGGAGTCGGAGCGCAAAAACTCCCAGAAGCTTTGAAAGCTTTTGCCCTGATCAGACTCATCCAGACTTTCTGCTGAGTCCAGAGCGTAACCCAGAACGTCCCCCTTATTGATATCCGCCTCCAGCTGTTTGGCCTTAATGGCCCCGGCGATCTCGCGAAAATTGCTCTCAACAAGACGAAAATCGGTCACCAACCTCCGTGCCTCATCCCGAATGAGACCAAAGCGCTCGCGGATCTGGGTGGAGTCAAGGGAGCGAAACTCTCCTTGTCCTTCGATATGGGCAATCTCCCGGTCCAAGGCGTCCCGTCGTCGCTTGAGTTCTGAAATTCGCTCCTGGGGGTCCTGATTGGTCTCGTGGGTTAGATTGCGCAGAGATTCAATAATCCACAAAAACCGCGACTCGGTTCCCACAAAGCCCTTTTTCTCCAAACTTAGCAGCCACTCAAGAACTCTCTCCGTCTCGTAGGTCAGCTCAAAGACGGGCTCGTCACAATCAAGAGCATAGAACTTTCTTAAAAATCGGTGGTCCTCATCGGCCCACTGCTGCAAATAATAGGAGGGAGATCCGGTGAAGGGGGATTCAACTTGAGAGTTCAGATGGCTCAGGAAGACATCAAGCTCTGATTGGAGCCGACTGGCGGGAATACTGACTTGAGCTTTCTGCTTAAAGGACAAATAAAAAAAGGCCACAGCTAAAGGCAGGTTATCACTGCGCAGGAGCTTGAGCGAGGCTGAGTGCTCTAGGTGGTATTTGAGAGAGCTAAAATCTAACACGCCATCGTCTCCACAATCCGTCGTCTCTGCTTAGAAAAAAGAGGCCTGCTGTTCAGAGCTCTTGGTCTTCGCATCTCTCGTCTTCTCAGATTTTCTTGACTTTGCTTTGCGTGACTTTGCCTTCCGTGACTTGGAGGAGTTCTTTTTTCTTGGGTGTTCAAAGAGGCCTTGAAACTTCTTCTCTAAAAGGTAGATTGCTTCCATTTGATCGTGCTCTGCCTGGAGGTCCTCAATTTCATGTTGAAGGCTTTGCCGTTGTTTGTCGTAATCCCGACGCAGGCGCTTTTCAAGGCTGGTAAAACTTCTTTTGCGGGAAAAACCCCAAGCGGGGGAGTGCTTAAGGGCACGAACCTCTCTTTGTAAGGAGTCCAAATCTTGATCAAGGAGAGCCGTTCCGTTTTGAATCTCGGAGACAGACATATCTTCAGGCTGTTGGGTCCGCAGCTGATGGACAAGGTAGAGCTTTTCCATGCTCAGGTGGTCCTGCTCTCTATGGGCTTCTTGAATCTGCAGCCAAAGGCGTTTTTTCCAGTACTCGGTTTTAGAAAAATCAGTGTTTCCCTGATAGTCAGGGTGAAGACGCTGAACTAGGCGGCGAAACAGACTCTTCATTCTCTGAAGGGCTCCGATCTTCTCGTCCTCTGAAGTCTGCTGCACACCTTCTTGGCTGTCCTCCTGGCTGATCTTTTGGTTGGCCTCCTGTCTTTGCTCCTCTACGGCCTCGCGCATGGTTTCAACAACCATTTCAAAAGGAGGGGCATTGTCGTGGCTAAGGTTGAGTTGTCGAATAAATTCAATTTGACGTTTGCGGGGCGCAAGGTCCCAAACTCTAAGGAAAGTGCTGAGGTGCTCAGGGAATCGAGTTAAACCCAAAAGACTTGTCAATAACTCCAAGCACTCATCTCGATTTCGGATGAGTTTTTTAATTTTCTCATCAGAAGCCCCTTCGAGTTTCTTCAAGAGATGAGTTTCGTGTTTTTGTAAGGGAGGCGAATCATCATCACTAAAGAAATCACCATCATTAAAGAAATTATCATCATTAAAGAAATCATCGCCATCAAAGAAATCATCCCCAAAAAGAGTCTCCTGGAACTGCTCTTCAAACTCGCGACGCATTTGTCTTTCAGCATGCTGATCCCTCTTGGCGCGCAAAAGCTCAATCTCCTCACGAACCTTGGCTGAGGAGGTATTGCGATATCTCGCTTCCTCAGCTTTCATGATGTGATGAGCAGTAGGGATAGAGATCTTTTTCATTTCGGACTCAGCAAGAATCCAGTTGTGAAACCTTGCCAAGCGATGATGCTCTGAGTGCAAGGATTCAATTTCTCTCCTTTCAGCTTGAAAGGTCAATTGCTCCCAGTTGTTAAAAAGACCCAGCTCCTCTTTCTCAAAAACATCCAACATTTTCTCTAAGCGGTCGATTTTTTTTAGTCTGTGTGCGGCCTCGGCAAAGGCCTTACTGCGAATCGGCGCTCCATCGATAGGAACAAGGGCCCGGCAGGTGCTCGCCTGCTGATGCCGTGGCTGCTTATTTTTTCGGCGTCCCATAAGATTTTCCCCTTTGGAGTTACAAAAACAGCCGCACTTTAGAGTCAGCTATAGAAGTGAGCAAGCCCATTGTGCAAATATGATTTTGACTGACTGATCTTACCCATAATTGCTAACGCAGAGCTTCCTGGCGCCGGAGTCTAGACTGCCTGGGCATCACTCCCGATTGAATTGCTGAAAACCTTTTGGCACCAGGAGATCGAGCCTCTGTGCTCGGTCACTGATTAACTCAAGGTACTTTTGTGCCATTTCATCAGACAAGAAGCTGATTGCAATGAGCTTCTTAAATGCCTCCAGGCTCTCTTCGAGCTCCTTGAAAACATTTTCACAGACCTTTGCGCTGATCTTGCAATACTCTCCAAATTCAAAAAAATCCTGTTTTGTAAGACGATTCTTTTTCCCCCGCATCGTGAGAGCCACTTCCTCTCGATCTTGTGGCGCCACGAGTTTGGTGGCTAAAAGGTCATAAGCTGGGGACAGTTCAACTGTTCCCTCAGTCGTGTAAACAAGAGAATGATTTTTCAAATGCATGTCGCTGTTCCCTGTGAGAAATGAGAATGCAGTTACTTTGAACAGCTTAAGTAGTTCCAACCCTTTGTTGGTGGTGTATTGGTTTACCGCCGCCGCTACTTTTTCTAAAGAACTGTTGTACTTATTTTCAGTTAACAAGCCGGTCAGCTGGCACATATCCTCTTGGTGAGTTTTGATTACTTTCTTTCGCTTGAGCTTTCTGTCAAACCTTCTTGACAGATAGGCGAGCTCGCCAGAACTCAATCTGATTAAGCTATGTTCAGCCGTTTTTATGCCGGCTGCCTTTGCCATGTGCATAGTCACATCTTCATTTTGTGGAAGCTCTGGGTGTTCATCATGGGGTGGCTTGAGGACATAAAGGCCTTCCCACAAGCCAATAATGGTCAGCCGTTTTTCCAGACCATTTCCCTTCTCAAGGGTGAGGGACAGTTTTGGTTGTACACCTGGAATGGCCACTCGGCTTTGTACAAGCTTTCTGGCCAGTTCATTGATTTCGTTGAGAGTGTAGTCAAGCTGGGGAGGGGTTTTTGAATTGAAAATTCGTTGACTGCACTTTGTATGATATTCAGATTTGGAGTCTTCAAGCTCTTGATAGCAGGCCAGGCATTTGTTCATTACTGCTCCTCAGATGAAGCATCGATTACTTTTACGGCCCCAATGCAGTCATTACAAAGCGTGAGAAGTAGCGACATGCGGTCTTTTCTATCGAGCTTCCAGTGGGCTTTGGCAATATTTAAGAGCCAGCCCTCTGGAATGAGTCCGTCGAAGAAGGGGATCATTGTTTTTTCAATATAGGGTTCAGGCCGTAGAGGAAGCAATAGGCTCACCGGCCGACTTGTAGGGTCCTTTAAATAAATCGGGTCATACTGAAAACGATATTCTCCCTCTGTCTGTTCGATGGTGCCCGCAAGTGTTTCGTTGTAATAAACTTTCCCAATTTTCTTCATAACTCTTGAGTCGCCTCTTGTGGGACTGGGCCCAAGCGGGAACCAAAAAGCGCCAGCACCTGATTGACCCTATCGCACCTAAGTGTCTTTTTGCCGCGTTCCAACTCCCTGACAAAGCGAAGTCCCACGCCAGCGCTTTTGGCGAGCTCAACTTGGGTGAGGCCAACCTGCTTTCTTTTGTGCCTGACATACTGTCCAACGTTTTCCATCGATTCCACAGCCTTATTTGTACCCTTTCGGGTAAAAAATGGCCCCTTTGGTATTTAGTATACCTTATAGGGTATAAAAATCAAATCTTTTATAAAATCATACCCTATAGGGTATAAATACTCGATATTAGACCATAAATCATAATAGAGGAGCGCCGGTTTCCTTCATGCGCCCAGCTTGGCCGGCGCTGTGGCCCTTAGGCATGGGCAGGCTGGGGAAAGAAGGCAATCTTTAGCCATTGATCTTATTGAGAGGAGCTTGTGAATGGCGCATTGCTTCTTCGACGTTGTGGGAAAACCCTTATAGTGCGGCAAAGGCAGCGGGGCCTTTTGATGTTGGGAGCACAAAAGAATGGCGAGACAAGAAGTGACGGGGGGACTGAGGCGCGAGGTGGGCCTGCCCGGAGCTGTGATGATGGGTCTGGGCTCTATTGTGGGGACGGGTGTGTTTGTGAGCTTGGGTTTGGCTGCAGGCTTGGCCGGATGGGCTATGCTTGGGGCCTTGCTATTAGCGGCCGGGCTGGCTCTGTGCAATGGCCTGTCCACGGCGCAGTTGGCGGCGGCTCATCCGGTGAGTGGGGGCACCTATGAATATGGCTCCATCTACATTCACCCCTGGGTGGGCTATATGGCGGGCTGGCTTTTTTTGAGCGCCAAAAGTGCTTCGGCGGCCACAGCGGCCATTGGCTTTGGTCACTATCTATGGCCCTATTGGCAACTTTTTTTGGGATCTTTAGGCTCTGTCGGAGGGGTTTCATCTGTCAGGTCAGACAGCGGCGTCCGCCTGGCTGGATCTCTTGACCTGCCGGTCGTCGTGGCCGGCGCCCCTTGGCAGTTGGGGCTGGTGGCTCTGGCCTTGGTGGTGACTTTGTCCCTGCTGGGGATTCGCCGCTCCAGTTGGGCCAATGGGCTGATTGTCTCGGTGACTTTAATGGGGCTTGGGATCTATGTGCTGGCCTTGGCGCCAGAGCTGTGGACGCAGCTGTGGACGCAGCTAGGGTCTTCTGCAGGCAGCAGCGGCGACAATGGCAGCAGTGCCTCCAGCGGTCCGCCTTTGAGACTTTTTTTAGAGGCCACAGCTTTGATGTTTGTGACCTATACGGGCTATGGACGGGTGGCCACCTTGGGCGCTGAGATTAAAAATCCAGCCCGCAACATTCCCCAGGCTGTGGGCTGGAGTTTGGCTCTGGCCTGTGCCCTTTATCTGTTGGTGGCCGCGGTCTCTTTGGCGGCCGCAGGAGCTGAGGGTTTTTATCAGGCCACAGTGGCCGGAGTCTCAGGGGGGCCACTTCAGGCTATTGCTCTGGCCCAGGGGCAGTCGGTGGTGGCCCATGGGGTGGCCTTGGCTGCATTAACGGCCATGTTGGGCGTGCTGCTCAATTTAGTCTTGGGGTTGTCCCGAGTGATGTACGCCATGAGTTTGCGCGGCGATCTGCCCCGGGTCTTGGGGCAACTCGGAGCCTCCGCATCTCCCACAGCGGCCATTGCAGCCAGCGGAGTTCTGATTGGCCTGATGGTTCTCGCTCTTAAACAAGTTCAGTTGGCATGGTCTTTTAGCGCCTTTACGGTTTTGCTCTACTACTCCATCACCAATGTGTCGGCCTTGCGCC
>SKYF01000081.1 GCA_007128005.1 Bdellovibrionales bacterium | reverse complement strand
GCTGGGGGAATGGAGGAGGGCAAACATTGGCTGTGAGTTTTTTCAAGATTTTCTCGCTCAACCTCGCCAAGCTCCCATCCCCCATAGGCCCCAAAGAGAGGAAAGCTGTGGCGAAAGAGCTTAAAGTAAAGAGGCACTCTTCTGTCAATTTGGGGAATGAGGAAGGAGGCCAGGGTGAGAGCTGTGCCCGCAGTGGCCCCTTGTGAACCCCTATGCAGAGCAAGGTTTTGCCCCTGACAGACAGAATAAGTCTGCAAATAAAGGGCCTCCCATCGGGCTTGAAGGCTTAACAGGAGTTCAAAGCCATAGAGAGTCCTGCCTCCTGCCTCTGAGCTCTTGAGCAACTCCTTATCAATGAGCTCGATCCATAAAATGTAAGATTGCTGGGTTTGTCTCGGGCTTAAAATATGATCGATCAGAAGCTGTCGGCGAAACCCTTGCTGTGAGGAGAGAGATTCTGTCTCAGGAGCCAGCAAGTATTCATTGAGAAGGTCTACAAAGCGGGAGTTGAGGGCGGGTGTGGGTTGTTGGGCTCGAGAGCTCGGGCCGCTTAAGAGCAAAAGTGTCAACAAAAAGCTGCAGAGGCCGATTCGTCCAAGGTCGGCCAAGGCTTCAGTCTTTCTCAGTGGGTGGCTGGGTTCCACCCATGCTGGAGTGAAAGTTAAGGTAGTTTGTCGCACCCTCATCCCCCAGATAGGCCCTGAGAACTTCGTGGCTCTGCTCACTCAGAGGGACTAAGATCATAATATCAATAGAGTTAAAGCTTTGGTCGTGGTTTTGCGCCAGCATTTTCGCTCCAATATCAGCGTAGATTTTTAGCAGCGGAGGGGGTGTTTTTTCGGGGTTGCCTTCGCTGTCTTGAACTAACTGCTTCAGAGCTTGGAAGCTGCCGGCCGTCTCATTGATCTCCTGAAGGGTTTTGGACTTCAGGGGCTTAGGGGGGCTGTAGGGTGTGTAGCTCTTTACATATTCAGCCCAGGGGTGAGAAAAATGCTGTTTAAAGAACTCCAACATAATAGAAATCGACTGAGGGTTGAACTCTCCACTGATGCTGACCGGCCCTATGAGGTATTTGAACTCGGGGTTGCTAACTAGGATGGAGCCGATGCCCTGCCAGAGGGCCGCCAGAGCCAAGGATCGCCTCTGGTACTCAGGCAACACGAAAGAGCGGCCAAACTCCAGGGCTCCGCCAATAAACTCCTCACTGAGCAAAGATTGGAAGTCAAATAGCTGAGCCGTGTACACATTTTCAAGGCTATAGGGGAGAGGGGAGCTCTGATCTGCTACGAGCTCTTTGATCACTCCAAGTCGATAGGCCCCTGCAATCCGCTCCTTGCTTTTATCCCAGGCGACCAAATGCCAGTAATGAGGGTCAAACTTGTCGTTGTCGTAGGCCTGTCCAGAACCCTCTCCCACCTGTCGGAAGGTGATCTCGCGCAGGCGTCCAATTTCCTGTAGAGCTGTGGGGATTTTATCCCCTCTGGCCCAAAAGACCTTAAAGCCCTTGTTTTCACGATCGGGTGACATTTCATAAATCAGTTCAGCTTGCTGGCTCAAGTCCCTCCAGACCTGCCTGGTGTCCATGGGAGGACCGATTTCGATCTCCCCACCAAGAACTGCTGTGCCAGTTAACTGCTGAGAGCAGGCCGAAGGCAAAGGGGGTGCTAGGTGACTGGCCTGACTTGTCTGAGAAAGTCCCAAGCCTGCAGCAAAGCCCCATATACGGATAAAATTAAGCAGTTCAGGCAAAGGTTTTAGGCCTCTCAAGTTTCTCTCCGATTCATTTTTTGTGAAGTTCCCCAAAACCACATGCTTATTAGATGTTAAACAATAAGAAAAGCTAAAGACTGCAAGTGTGTAATAAATCAAGGGCTTTGGGCAGAGTAAGGGGTTTAGGCTGTAGTTGGAAATGGTTAGGTTGAAGAATTGAACACAAAATTTGCATACTTCTGTAAGGCGGCCAAAGAAAGGGTCCTGTATTGATGAAACCTATGGACAGTGTTTTAGTTAAATCTCTTCACTCAGAACACCTGCACTTTCGCCATCTTCTCAATGAGATTTTGGATGAGGATGAGGGGGAGCGGCAGAAATGGCTTAAATCCTATTTCCACTGCCTTAGCGCCTTACACCGGGCCGAGGAGAGAGAAATTTTAAGTGGTTTGGCTACGGTGGGTGGGCTCGCCGAACTCATTCAAGAGCTCACTGAGCAGCATCATCGACTGGAAAACAGTTTAGAACAACTGGCTGAGCCCAATGGGTTTGCCCCGGGGGTGGATGAACAGGAGCAAATGTTGCTGTTTAAACAAGAGATGGACTTTCATTTTGTTCAAGAAGAGACTCTATGTGCTCTCGCCCAAGAACTGGCCCCCAGTTATCTCAATCCAAGTCGTTGCCAACAAATGATCGACGCTTTCCGAGTGACCTGCCAAAAGCTGCTCGGTGGGGGATCAGGTCACTTAAGTCTGACCCAACCTTGGTCAAGGTGATTGGCTGCCTAAGGGCTTTCATTTGTCTTTGTAAAATTGCATAGGTAAAATCAAGCCACTCACCAATCATTTTTATAAGGAGGCAGAAGTGGCAGCAAATCTTCTTAAGAGTACAGGGGCAATTGCCGTGGGAGCCCTGTTGGGGGGGCTTTTGGTTTTATCAGGCTGTGCTTCACAAGGTAAAAAGGTAGAGGCTTCAAAGGCCAAGTCGGCAGCTGAGTCCACAGCAGAAAACTCAGATAAACATAAGGCTCACGCAGAGGGTCACAAGGCAGAGGGGCGCAAACAGGTGGCCGCCGAGGACCACATTGTTTGTGTTGCGGGAACAGATCGCAGGATTATTCATGTGGAGAGAAAACAGGCAGGAGGCTGCGAAGTTCACTACACAAAGTTTGATCAAAAGGAGGTTGTGGCGACAGCATCCAGAGATCAAGATCACTGCAGCCGAATTCGAGATCGAATTCGTAACAATTTGAGCAGTGCAGGTTTTACTTGCGAATAGACCTAGTCATTAATTCTCAATAAATTCTTTGAGGTGCTTTTCTCTTCCGAAAAGCACCAAAATGTCTTTTTCGTCAAAAACAAGGTCGCTGGTAGGAATACCTAAAACTTCCACTTGGCGGCGTTCTCCCAGAGTGAGCATTTCTGAACCATCTCCTGAAACTCTCATGACGGTGATAAGGTTGAGTTGAAAGTTTTTGCGAAGACTCAGCTCCTCTAGCTTCTTGCCAACAAACTTTTTGGGTACGGCCACTTCGATGATCGAGTAGTCTTTTGTCAGCTCGAGCCCGTCGACCACCCCTTCCATGGTCATTTTTCGTGATAGCTGAAAGGCGGCATCTCCCTCGGGCAGAATCAAGGATTCGACCTTCATCAGTTTCAGTAGCCGCTCATGAACGGGAGACATCACCCGGTTGATAATGTTTTTGACCCCCATCTCTTGCAGGTGAGCCGTAGTTAGAAGGGATGCCTCAAAATTTTCCCCGATAGCAACGACAGCGCCATCCATTTCTTCAAGTCCAAGTCCCATCAGAGCCCTCTTGTCGGAGGTGTCGAGAATCATCGCATGGGAGACTCGGTCGCGAACCTTCTCCACCCTCTCTTCATCAATATCGATGGCTAAAACCTCGCAGTTTCTCTGCATCAAGTGCAGGCACAGGTTGAGCCCAAAGTGGCCAAGTCCAAGGATTGCAAATTTTCTTCTCATTTTTCACCTCTTCAATTTAAGGGATATGCACTCTCTCCGTGAGGAGTCTATAGTTAGACCTCTGGGCGCCGAGGAAAAGAGTGCTCACTATTGTCAAGAATCCAATTCGGCCAGAGTACATAAGCACAATGAGGATCATCTTTGACCACTCGCTGAGCTCTGCCGTTATTCCTCGGGTTAGGCCCACAGTGCCAAAGGCAGACACAGCCTCAAAGGCCAAGTCAAAAGTAGATAGTTGGGGGTTGAGCAAGGACAGTGTGATGATGGAAAAAAACAGCACTCCAATGGATGCACTTAAAATGGCAAAGGCCTTGATCACGCTGCCGTCATCAATTGTTCGTCCGAAGACTTCAATGTGGTCGCGGCCAGTGATCCTTGAGCGTATGGCCAAAAAGGCAATGGCAATGGTGAGAGTCTTTATGCCTCCAGCCGTCGACATAGGGGAGCCCCCTATCCACATCAGGACCATCATAAAAAAGGCACTGCTGTGGGCCAAAGCCTCCGTTGGCCAGATGTTGAAGCCGGCAGTTCGCGAGGTCACCACATAAAATGTGGATTGGTAGAGGGCATCGAGGCCTGAGAGGGAGGCAAGGCTCTGCTGGCGTTCGGTGAGAAATAGGCCAAGTATTCCAATCAACAAGATCACAGATGTTGTGACCAGAATGAGCTTGGTCGGAAGGGTCAGTAAAACAATTTTTCCTCCCCAGCCCCTGCGGCGAGCCGCCAGGCATCCAAACAGATTGGACAGAACTGGAAAGCCGATGCCCCCAATAAATACCAAGAGCATAATGCTGGAGCCAAACAGGTAATTGGTTGCAGTGGTGGAATGAGTGAGGCCCTCGCTAAAAAGGGAAAAGCCCGCATTGCAAAAGGCAGAGATGGAGTGAAAAATCGCCCAGTAAAAGGCGATAATGTCAAATTCCTGAAAGCTGTGACCCATGGAAAGGTAGATGGCCACGGCCCCAATGGCCTCCACGGTAAAGGTCAGGCCCATAATCTGCCAGAGCAGGCTGCCCACTTCTCCCATCTTCTTTTCACTGAAAAGATCAGAGAGCATAATCCGCTCCTTCACTCCAAGGCCTCCGGAAAAAAACACGCCAAAGCCCATGGATAAGGTGAGGATGCCCAAGCCTCCCGCTTGCATCAAGAGAGCGATAATAAATTGCCCCAAGGGGGTGAAGGCATACTGGGTGTCAACAACCACTAGTCCTGTGATGCAGACGGCACTTGTAGCTGTGAAAAGGGCGTCCAGCCAGGATAGACCTTCAGTGGTGGCCCGTGGTAATTTTAGCATCAGGGTGCCAAGGGAGATTGGCACCAAAAAGCTAAAGGCAATCAGGCGGCTTGGGGTCAGGCCCAAGCGAGCCACCCAGTTGGAGTCCCTCAGTGAAGCGATCAGCTGGGCCATCAGCACAAGGCTTTGGCTTAAGCCCAGGTAGGCCAAAGTGATGTCCTCCACAGAGGCTTCGGGAAAGCCCTTTTGAAGCCAGTCAATAGACCTGGGTTCAATAAAAGACCCAATCAGCACTAACAGAATGAGATTTTGGAACCACCGGGTGCGCAGGTGCTGGCGCAGGCCTTCAAGACTTTTTGGGGTGAGGGTCCAGCGCAAAAGCTCTTGGGCAATAAAAATGTAGACGATCCACCAAATGATAAAGTTGGTGAAGCTTGCGACCTCAGGACCTACATAGAAGCCCAGATTGAGAATCAGTAGGGCTAGGCTGGAAGGACCTAGAATGTAGAGCAGAGTATTGAGGTTGGCGCAGAGCCTTTCCCGGTCAAACACGACTCACCCCAGCGCGTCTTTGCCGCCAACGCCAAATGCGTTTAAAAAGATAGAAGGCCACTGCCAAAAAGAGCAACAAAAATACAGCTTCGCGAAAGCGCTTAAGGTAGTAGAGGATGACTTCGCCGTAATAGGCAATCAAGAGGATCTGAGTGGGGACAGATATCAGAGCCGCAATCCCATCCACCAGAGAGAATTTCCACAGGGGTAGCCCGAGCATTCCGCAAGTCATGTGTCCTGGAAACCTCAAGCCAGGTGTAAAACGAAAGACTCCCGCCATCAGGGCCCCATGTTTTTTTACCCACATTTCTGCCTTTAACATGGCCCCGGGAGGGAGAAAGCGATTGAGCCTGCGTGAATTCTTAACTCTCACCCCGCCAAAGCGACCGATACTGTAGACGACTAAGTCACTCAGGAACACCGCCACAAAGCAGACTGCAGCCAAGGTGTAGACATTGATGGGTTGAGCACCGGGGTAGGGGGGGGGGTAGGTGTCTGTTTGGGTGGCCAGAAAGGCGAGTAGGCCCACACTCACCAAAGTCGCTTCTTCGGGAATAGGCAGGCCAAAGCTCGAGGCAAACATCATAAAAATGACGGCAGCGTAGACCAGGTGAGGCTGATAGGCGTAGGCGGAGAACCACTCCAAAAACGAAGCTTCTGGCAAGGACTTCAAACTCCTCAATTGCTGGCTTTGCCTGCAGTGACAGGCTCAAGCCGCTTAAAATTTGCCCCCTACACACACAGAGGCAACTCCTTAGTCTAGTTCCTTAGTTGTATGGTTTTTGGCTGGGGGATTCAAGTGAGCTCGGATTGACTGCGGGGCAGCAATCACCGTCTTTGTTGCGACGCGAAAAAAGGTCCAATTTTTGCGCATTTGGTTTTGTCCCTTGGATCTCTCAGTCAAAATAAAAAGATCAAGGGGGAGACTCGGTTTTGCGCATTTGGCCTTTAAAAATCACGTTGAGTATTTTGGTGGTGGCTTCAGCTTGCTCCCATTTGGGCAGGCAAAGTCATCTGCATTTGCAGGGCCCGGATCCGGCAGAGGGGGCGGAGATTTCTTCTTTGACCTCTCAAGACCCGTCTAGAAGACCTGCTGAGTTTGCCTTTGCCAAGTCATTGAAAGTCACTCAGTCAGAGCCTCTAAGAGGTTTGGAGTTTGTGTCTGAAGGGGAGCGTGAGCAATGGCTCTCGCGAGCAGAGGCCTATATTGAGCTTCGAAAGGGCAATGTAGATCAAGAGCTGGGGCGGGGCTTTTCCCAAGACTGTGATCCCGTGGATCCTTTTTGCTGGCTCTATAGGAAAAGCCTGGAGCCACCGCCTCCGCGTAGAGCCAGGCCTCGTGAGGTCGGACCCCCAAGGGTGTCAGCCGCTCAGGTCAGGCAGTGGCTTCTCGGGGGGGAACATGACAGACTCAAAGAGGTCTCTGAGCGCGATATTCGCAGAGGTGTGGCCAGCTTTAGGGACTTGACCTCTCTCAATCGTGCCGTTGATAGGTCAGGGCTGTTAGAGGCCTGCGAACTCCCCTTTGTGAGCATGGCGTTTGCGTCTAAGTTTGAAGAGCATCTTCCCGCTCAGGAGGTTCGTCACAGAGTGGTGGAACTCTATGAGAGAGCGGCCAATTGTGATGAAGGTTTGACTGGAGTGCGGGCTAGCTTTCGGGCGGCGGTGATGGGACTGTGGGTGTATGGGTGTACAAGGGCGCTGCCTTATCTGGAGAGGATTGCCTTTCACCCTGAAGTGTCTGATTATCAGAGTCGGGGTCTTTACTGGATTCTCAGCTGCCGACAGGAGTTTTCGGGTCAACAAGAGCTGCTGGCGCGAGCGGCTTCGGCTCTTCAGTCCCGTTATCCTTTGAGCTTGCAAAACATTTTGGCTTCTGCTCAGGATTCATCTGGTGAAATGAAGATCCATCAGTTTTTGAGTAGGCAGGACACCCAAGTGTGGCTCAGGCTGCCCCAAGAACAGGACCCGGACTTGGTGAATGCTTGGCTGGGAGCCATTGAGTCTCTGGAGGAACTAGACGAGAGGGGTTTGGCGCGAGAGGCTCTCCTGGAGCTGACTCGCCGCTGGCTTGATGGTGAGATTGAAGCCTTGGCCCCGGCTTTGCGCCTTTATTTGGCCGTGTTGCTCGATCGCCATGAGGATCATTTGAACAAGTTTCGCATCATGGCCCCCTTGTTGCGGGACCATCAGGAGCTTTTGAGTCGGAGTTCTTTAAAACTATTTTATCCCAACAATTACTTTGAGGTGGAAACGGGGGATGAGTTTGAGGTTCGAGCGAGAAAAGAAAATCAATGGGGAGTGGACACCCACTTGCTTTTGGCGTTGATCCGTCAGGAGAGTGCTTTTCAAAGACGGGCCCGCAGTCCGGCTGGAGCTCGGGGCCTGATGCAGTTGATGCCTCGCACGGCAAGGTCTTTTGAACGGGTCAGTTTAGAAGATCTCTATGATCCAGAGATCAACAAGCGCATTGGTTCACAATATCTAAGGCAGTTGCTGCGCAGGTATGATGGGGATGTGGAGGTGGTGTTGGCCGCCTACAATGCTGGCCCCAGTCGCATTGGGGAGTGGCGTCGCCGCTATCCGACAGAGGATCGAATGTTGTTTGTTGACCTATTTCCCTTTCGAGAGACCAGGGACTATGTGGCCGCCATTGCGCGAAATTACTTTTGGTACAGCCAGCTCTATGGACAAAACCAGGATTTGCCCCAACCCAACAGGGCCTCTTTTCAGCTGTTAAGTCCGGTGCTTGAGAACTAGGGCTTCAAAAAAAGATGAATAAAGCTAACAAAAGAAAGTGACCTCAAGGCTGAGTCAGTTTCATAATGTCAGGATATGTGGGGGAGATTGGCTTTAGGTTTAACCAGTTTGATGTTGTGGTCTCAGTCTGTGGGAGCACAAGTGGATCCTGCCAAGTCCTGGTCTCTTTTCAAGACACCCAACTTTGACGTGATCTATGAACAGAGCCTGGCTGAGGTGGGGAGAGTTTTTGCCCAGGCTGCAGAAACTGCCCACTTGACTCTGATACAGGACTTTTCCCAAAGCCCTCAGCGCACCATCTTGGTGGTCATGGATAGCCAAGACAGTGCCAACGGCTTTGCGACCTTTTTTCCCTACCCCATGATTGTGGTGTATGCGGCCCTTCCCCAGGCCCATGAAAGCATTGGGGAGTATGGAGATTGGGCCTTAGAGCTGATGATCCACGAATACGCTCACATCCTAAATATGTACCCGGCCAATGGAGTGTATCGTCCCTTCACATGGATCTTTGGCTCTTTGGTCAGGCCCAATGCCCTGCTGCCACGCTGGTATTTAGAGGGCTTGGCTGTGGAGATGGAGAGTCGATATGGCAGCTATGGTCGCTTGCGTTCAACTCAATCAGAGGCTGTGATTCGCGCTCTGGTCAAAGAGGATCTGCTGGCTCGGGAGAGCCTCGATTGGATCAATGAGACATCGATTGATGTTTGGCCCTTTGGGGCCCGGCCCTACTTGTTTGGCTCTTACATGATGCAGGATTTGATTGAGCAGGGGGGCAGAGAGATTATTGACGACCTCAACCAAGTTTACTCCAGACGGCCCCCCTTTTTATTGAGCGGCCCTCTTGAGCGCAGGCTCAATATGTCCTACGCTGAGCTCTGGCAGAGCACTCGCCAAAGTTTGGAGCGCGCCGCCCAGAGCCAGTTGAAGGCCATTGGCGAGGAAGTGGAGCCAGAGGATTTGGGCCTGTCAGGTCTTGTTCACCGCAACATGAGAGTCAGTGAGGATGCTAAGAGGTTGCTCTATGTGGCCACCCAAAGGGGGGCTGCCCGCACTCAGGTGAGAGTGGTGAGTCGTGAAGATCCAAAGACTGAGAAGTTCTCCAAGAACTCCCGCCTCCTTTTCTCTGCCCCCGGAGTCAGGCAAGCCGTCTGGCGAGGTCAAAGTGAGGACGTGGTTTATGATCGCCTGGTGGAGGATCAAATTTACACCCAGTTTCGTGATCTCTACCTCTATGACAGTCAAACGAGAAAATCGCGCCGACTGACCTTTGGAGAAAGAGCCAGTGAGGCGGTGGTCAGTCCTAATGGGGAGCTTGTCGCCTATATCTCTCAGGGGCCGCTCAGGACTCAGCTGATGCTCAGGAAAATTGGATCTAAAAGTGGCAAGACAGAAGCCAGTGTCCAGGGCTTGATCCAAGCCCCTCTGGGAGTGAGGCTGTCCCAGCCGGAGTTTCTCAGTGATCGAGAGCTGGTATTTGTTATGAGGGACCTGGAGGGTTCAGAGGGGCTTTACTGGTTGGATCTTGAGGGCAGGCAGCGAAGGCGTCTATTGAGTTCCTACTCCAGCCTGGCCTCTCCTCGGCAGACAGATCGAGGGCTTCTGGTGGTGAGTCGACATACGGGAGTGAGCAATGTCTATCTGGTGAACTCTCAGCGCACAGGGCTCACTCCGCTGACCAATGTCAGCACAGCTCTGCAGGTGGCAGACTGGGACCCTCATCACTCGGATCTCTATGGTTTGATCTTAACGGGCCAGGGGCCCCGCGTTCAACGCCTGTCAATTGATCCCAGGCAGAGCCCTTCTCCCCCTCAGATTTTACCTCTGCGGCAAATGGAAAAAGCTGAGGTTCAGCGGGCTGAGACTGTTGAAGGGGTGAGCCGTTCCTACTCCTCTTGGCCCTATTTGATGCCGCGTTACCTTCTCCCCTTTGTCTATCCCATTGAGGGGGGGATGCTGGTTCAGGCCACCACTTCAGGAAATGATCCATTGAGTCGGCAGGCTTGGATGTTGAGTGGCTCTTATGATTCCATATCTGAAGAAGTCAGCTATGCCTTATCCTACTCAAACTCCATGACGCGAGTGAATTGGAGCGCCTTTCGCTCGGAAATTAAGGAGTACTGGCCAAGTAGCCAAGCGGTGTTGACAAGTGATTCCTCTGCCTTAAGGGCATCTTTTTTCCCCTGGGGACTTGGCCCTAAGTGGAGGGCCTCTTTGGGCTTTCAGCAGTCCAACACCCAGACCAGCAGTCAATCCACCGGGGTGGGGCTGCTGAGAAGGCAGGGGCCTTCGGTCGGGCTGGCCTATGCAGGCAGCTTTGGATGGGGGAGTCAAAGCCTTCAGCTTCAGCACCAGCACTTTATGGATAAAGAGGACTTTGTCAGTTATGACCGGAGCTATTTCAGTTATGCCACAGTGCTGAGTCGTTGGTTGCCAGAGCGCCACAACCTCCACCCCCAGCTGAGGGCCTCTTATGCCCCCAGCCTAAAAGATGGAGACTTGATCTTGGGCGATAAGACGATCAATGGAAATTATTTGGCTAGCCTCCTGAGCACACAGTTTTTGATGCGTGGCTATCCCTCAGCGGGCTTTATTGGGCGCAGTATGGCCAATATCAACTTGGAGTACAATTTCCCCCTCACAAGTTTGCGTCTTGGCTATGGGCTTTTGCCCTTCTTTGCCAGGGATTTGCGAGGACGAGTCTTTGTCGACGCTGTCTCCTTAGATGGCCTCTATTACAAGGCTCCCCTGAGAAGCTACAGCCCGGTCAACTTTTCTCGGCAGTTCTATAGCTCTGGGGGGGAGTTGATTCTCAACAGCACTTTGGCCTATCACTTGCCCATGTCTGTGACTTTTGGTCTGTACTATGGCTTTGACGAGCAGGCGGGAGGGGGGCTGATGCCTTTTTTAACCCTTGGTATTGGGGCTTTGCCGGGGCTCAGTCAGCACAACTGAACTCCTTACTTTCCTGGTCGTCGTCCCTTTTCAGGGAGAGGGCGGTTGTTCCTGTTTGGGCCTTTGCGGTCCCTCGGCCGCTTTTGGTCGCGAAGGCCTGGACCCCTTCGCCCCTCCTGTTTGGACTTAGGGCTTTGTTTCTTGGCTTCTTGAGTCTGGGCTCGCTCGGCCCTTAAGCGGGTGTTTTCCTTTGATTGGCCAACCATGCGATCAAAGGCCGAGATGTCCTCTGAAGTGGCAAATACCACCCCTTGGGCCAGGGCCTGTGTGGAGACGAGCAAAACCGCTAAGGTCATCAAGGCTATTTTTGAGGGCATTGAAAGATTCATAGCAATTACCCCTTTTTCTTTGCTTCGGAAGAAGATTTAAAGTGGATGCTGACAGACTTCTCATCCACAAGGTTGCTGTCGCTGTCGAAAAATCGAATCAACACTCTCTTTATGCCCTCATGGGAGGAGGAGATCACAAAGGGCAGAGCCTCTAGGTTCAAAGAAGGGTCTAGCTCCAGTTCCAGGCTGTTCTTTTCAGCAAGCTCCGGATAGTCTCGGGAGAAAAAGGCAACACCTTCAGGAAGTAGGATTTGCACCCGCTGAGCTCCAATGGTCTCAACTTCTTCGAGCTCAACTCTGACGGCATAGGCCCTGTCAGTAAGTGCAGTAAAGTTGGCTTCTTCATGGGAGAGAGGGTCCTGAGTGCTCAAATTGAAATTGAGCAGGCCAAGCACGAGAACCAAAGAAACCGCGGGGCTCAGCAGGGCCGCCCAGCGCCACCACGTCACCTGTTTTCGCTGTTGTTTGTTCGTCTCAAGCTGAGCCAATATACGTTGAGCAAGAAAAGGTGGAGCTGAAACGGCTAGCTTTGCAGCAGGCCTCATCAGGTCCTTGCTGGTTTGCTCTAGAGATCTCTCTTCTGCAGTTGGCTTGTTCATGACTCTATGACGACTCAGAGGCCTAAAATGTTGCGCTTTTTTTGTAGAGCGACAAAAATTCCTGGCGGGCTCGATGAAGCTTGGAGCGCAGGGCACTTTCAGAGATTCCTAAAGCCTCAGCTGCCTCAATATAAGACGCTCCCTCCATATCCACCAGGATCAATAGGCTCCTGTAGTCTGGGTTCAGTTTTTGGAGGGTGTCGCGAATCAGTAGAATGTCCTGCTGTTCGTCCTCTTGAAGGGATTGAGACTTGAAAGAGGTCACTGTGGACTCATCATCCCAATTCTCGTGGTCTTGGTTTTTTTTAGCTTTTAAGTGGTCCAAAAAGAGATTCTTGGCCATGGTGTTGAGCCAACTGCGGTACTTGCTGGGCTCCTTCAGGCGAGGCAGGGACTCCATGGCCTTCAGCAGAGTGTCTTGAGCCAGATCCTGACTCAGGGGCTCCGAGCCAGACAAGAAGAATAAAAATCGATAAAGAGAGCTGTAGCTAGACTCAATGAGCTCCTTCATGGCCTGAGGATCTCCCCCTATTGCAGAGGCCACAAGCTCATCAGGAGGGCTTAGATGGGGCCGGTCCACTCGAGGCCCCCAAACACTTGCCATTGACGATAGTTTCGGTCTTCGAGCAAGATCCCTTCTCCAAGGTTAGATGAGTTGATAAATCTATTGTGCTGAACAAAAAAACCAAGCCGATCTTGCCACTGCCAGTGAATGCGATAGGAGATGCTGAGTTCTTGGTCCAGTCTTTTAAGGTTAGCCGGAAGAGCCTCAGTTTTGTAGCTTTTGCGCAGAATTCTAAAATTAAAGTCGTGAAAGAGGCTATCTGAAAAACTCATCTTCCAGTTTAGCCCTGGTCCAAAGCCCCGGTAGGCGAGAGGAAGAGATTCACCGACCGCAAGATCGAGGCTTTCTCCCTGTCTGTCGACCAAATGCAAGTAGGGGATCCACTGGTGGTTATCAGACGCACCTAGGGCGTAACTAAAAAATAGTCTATTCCAGATTGAGGACGAGTATCGGGCCTCGGAGATCACGGCCATTCGACTTTCCAGTCGATAGGCTAGTCGCCAAGGCCTTTCGATTCCTTGAGTCACTGCCTGGATGGAGGGGCGGGTGAGAAAGTGACGGCCATCGAGAAGGTCCAGTGCAAGTTGAGGGGAAAGGGTGACCGCCACCGAAGCCAACTCCAAATCATAGGGTTTTTTTATTGAGCCTGTGAGGGCTCGACTGATTCCCTGCTGCGGGCTTTGCTCCACATCGAGGTTGTACTCCTCAAGAGAGATCTCAGTCTGCCACTGGCTTCCCGTCAACTCTCCAGAAAGTCTCCAAAAGCGATTCGCGTCTGGGGCTTGCCCTTGAGGCAAGAGAAAGGGGTTGGAATCAAGGCCCAGAGTCAGCTCCATCCTGTACTGATCCAAGGTCCAGTCGGGTTCAGGTAGGCTTTGCAGTTGAGAGCTCAGATCCTGGGCTTGGCGTCTCAAACTGGGTGGAAGTTGAGCTAGATCCACGATCTCAATCTCCTGCCGGGCTCTTAGGGGCCGTCCCATTTCTAGAAAGCACTGGGCTCGATAAATCTGGGCCGCAGGGGAAAGAGGACTTTTGAGCTCAATGACCCTTTGATAGGCTGTCAAGGCCTCAGAGTGTCGCCCTTGAGCGAGTAGAACCTGTCCCAAGTTGAACCAAAGAAGGGCAGAGTCTGGATGGACTCTGAGTTCTTGGCGAAACCGAGTCTCGTGTTCTTGAAGCTCTATCTCCGTGGCTGGGCTGGAAGCCCCTGCGAGGCAAAAGAGAGCAGCTAGGAGTAGAAGTCGAGGTTGTATAAGCATGGATGATTTTTTAAGTCTATCAGCTTTGGACTAAAAAGAAAGCCCCCTCTCTAGGTTTGTGGGGAAGCCAGAGAGGGGGCTTATGGGATCTAGGGTTCATGGGTTCATGGGT
>SKYF01000100.1 GCA_007128005.1 Bdellovibrionales bacterium | reverse complement strand
TCTTTAAGCCCTTTCGTGAAAATGGCTCCAACAGCTGGGCTGTCTCTCCTCAGCGCAGTCAAAGTAGTCGCACTCTGGTGGCCAATGACACCCATTTGGGTTTTTCTCTGCCCGGGAGCTGGTATGAGCTGGCCTTGGTCACCCCCGAGCAATCCGTTTATGGGGTCAGTTTTGCCGGTGCTCCAGGGATAATGATTGGCTTCACCCCTCAAGTGGCTTGGGCCGTGACCAATGCCTACTCCGATGTGCTGGACTGGTATGAGGTGGAGTTTAAAGATGAGAATTTGGAGCAGTACCTATTTAATGAGGAGTGGTGGAACACAGAAACCTACCATGAAGAGATTCACACTCGAGAGGGAAAGGTGGTTCCCATTGAGCTCGTCTGGACCCATCAGGGAGTGCTGATGCACCAACAGGACCGACTCGGTCTGGTGGCTCGCTGGGTGCCTCATCGAGGCTCTAACGAGCTCAAGACCTTTTTGCAGCTCAACCGGGCGCAAAGCTATTCTCAGTGCCGCCAAGCCCTTCAGTACTTTGAAGCCCCCGCTCAGAACTTTATCTGTGCCGATGGGAAAAACATTGGCCTCGTCCATCAAGGGCGATTGCCGCGAAGAACTCCTGGTCAGGGGCGCTATATTCTGGACGGTCGGACCTCGGCCTCAGACTGGCCCGATTGGCTCAGAGCCTCAGAACTTCCGCAGTTGGAGAACCCGGCTTCCGGCTATCTGCGCTCCGCCAACCAAAGACCTGTGGACGAGAGTTTTGAGCACTTTTTTGGCTGGGATTTCCCCCCCAGTTATCGGGCTCAAAGGCTCACTCAGTGGCTGGAGCAGCCTGACCCTCTCTCTGCTCAGGACTTTATTGAGATGCAGTTAGATAACCTCAATTTACATGGGCAAAAGGTCCTGCCCGTGATGTTGGAGATGATGAGTCGGCAGACAGAGAGTGATTTGGCCCCTTTGGGAGCAGAGGCTTTAAAGATTCTGAGTCAGTGGAATTTCCAAGACGAAAGAGAGCAGGTGGCCCCCACTCTCTTTGAGTTTTGGTGGCGCCACTTTGAAGATCTGTTGTGGACCCCAGTTCTTGGCGAAAGAGAGCAGACCTACTTCCCCGGGAGGACGCGATCGGCCCAGTTGATCCTCGCCTTGGCGCAAGATCCAAATCACCCCGATATTCAGTGGCTTGGAGGGGAATCTTTAGAGCAACTCTTACGGCTCTCCCTTAACCAAACCGTAGCGAGTCTTAAGTTAGATTGGGGAGAGGATGTTCGGACTTGGACTTGGGGCACAGTGAGAGGCACTCACTTTCCCCATGTGGCGCGGATTCCCGGCCTGGGAGAGATGGGGCTGTCCGTCAGTGGCAGCACTCACACCGTGAATGCCAATCGGGGCGACCACGGTGCCACCTGGAGAATGGTGGTGGAGCTGGGCGACTCCAGGCAGACCACCCAAGCCTGGGTCAACCACCCCGGAGGACAGAGCGGCAACCCCTTTGACCCCTCCTACACCGAGTTCTTAGGCCCTTGGGCCGAGGGAGAGCTGCGTCCGGCCAGACTCTACCCCCAGCCAGAAGACCTGATCGAACAGGCCTCTGCCACACTCGTTTTGCAGTCCACCACTGATAAGGAGACAATACAAAAATGATTTATGTAATATTGATCGCTATGCTTTCCACATCTTGGATGATGCCCTGGTTGGGTTTAGGAGTCTGGACCTTCTTAGGTGGACTCATGATGAAATCGGCTCTGCGAGCCCTCCTAATCCTGCCCCTGGCGGGGGGACTGATGTGGCTTCTTTGGGCTCTTGCCCTGGATCAGGAGGCCTCAGGCTTGATCTCAGAGCGCATGGGGGGAGTTTTCTCTCTCTCCTCCTCGCTGCATCTGTTTTTGGCCACCCTGGGTTTGGGTTTCTTTCTGGGCCTGGGTGGAGCCCTAATGGGCTGGTCTCTCAGGAGGATTGTGTGGGAGGACCGCCGCAGCTCTCGACCAAAGCCGGCCTTTGCCCATCTCAGCTCTCTATTGGCCCTGGGACTCACGGCCACTCTTCTCACAAGCGCGCAAAGGGCCCAGGCAGCCGCTTTTGAGACCAATTTATTTTATATCTCGGACAACCTGGAGGCCGGAGACAAAGCCACAGGCACCAAGATGTTTGTGGATGGAGCCATCCTGATCAACTTGACCAAGTCGGGAAAGACTCTCATCGGCTGGAGCTTCGGAATGATCAGCACTTCAGACACCGGAGCCGATGAGAGGACTTTTAGCTTAATGGAGATGGGGCCAAAACTCAGCTACCTGATGGGCAGAGAAAGGCATTGGAGCCTAGCCTTCACTTACAACCTTCAGTCCACAGCCAAGTACACCTCTGCAGGAGGCGAGGCCGAGTGGAGGGGAGTCAGTTATAAGGTGGAGTTGGGCTACACTCCCCAGATCACTGAGCGGATTTGGGCAGGACTGAAGCTCAACTACTACTTGGCCTCTTTTGGCGAGCAGCTGGTGGGAAGCACGACTTACTCCACCATCAGCAACTCCCGCTCCCTGATTTACCCTTCAGTGAGCTTTAGCTTCCGCTGGGATTAAGGTTCAGCGGGAGGCATGGGCTCTTCGCAACTGCAGGTCAGGGGGTGGGTCTCCGAGCCGAGTCAAGGGATCAATGGGCTGCTTGTTGCGAAGCAACTCAAAGTGGAGGTGAACGCCCGTGGCCCGTCTGATTTTTATCCACCTTCACCAAGGGCGGCTTTACTTTTCTGGCTACAATCCGAGTCCTCCTCGAACCCGGCTGTTTTCCTGGGCTGAGGGAGAAGCGTTGCCCACTAGCCATTCCTTTACGACCAACAAATCTGGAACCACTGACAATCCTCACAATCTAATTTCGATGTCAGATAAATTGTTTTTTTCAGCTCTTAACCGAAGTTCCGAATCTGGGGTTGGAGAGTATACCAAGATTTTCTCCTTTGATTTTGACAGCAATCAACTCCTGCAAAGGGTTAACACCTCCGGCAGCCAAACGATTTCTGATGCTCCTGTACTCTGCGCGAGCTATAATAATAAACTCTTTTTTATCGCTCGCAATTCTAGCGGCGGCCGAAAGCTCTACAGCTTTGCCGATAGCACCGACACCCTCACCCAAGTGTCCAACACCCGCAGCAACAACTCGGAAAACGACCTCGTCGAGCAATGTCAAGTCTTGGGAGACCAGCTATACTTTCGGGCAACCAATAGTTCAGGAGCCGTCAAACTCTACGCCTACAATGACACTACCCTAGAGCTCAAAGAGATCTCCAACACATCTGAAGATAGTAGCCTCTCTGACAACCCCGACCATCTGATGCTTTATGAAAACCAACTTTATTTCTCAGCACAAAATTCAGGTGGAATTACCAAGCTCTACCGCTTTGATGGCGAGAAGATATTTTTGGCCTCAGACACCTCTGGCTCGGCCTTAACTTCTGACGACCCTGCGCCCAAGTTCGGCTTTAATGGACAGGTTTATTTTTATGCCTTGAACCCCGAGGGGGCGCGAAAGCTCTTTGCCTTGAACAATCAGACAGGAGCGGTTCACCAAGTCTCCAATACTGGCAAAGATCAGGGCCTTGATGACTTTCCAAACAGCAACTATGGCTACTTTGCAGCCTACAATGAAAAAATCTACTTCTGGGCCCGCAATCATGTGAATGTTAATAAACTGTTTGTTTATGACCCTATAACTCACCAGCTGGCTCAGGCTGCCAATACGCGGCAGGATAACTCATTAGAAGACAGTACAGTCCAGGATTCTGGTATTTTTCCGGGAGGTCATGGGGGACAGATGCTCATCGTCAATGACCAGCTTTACTTTAAGAGCAAAAATGCCCAAGGGGGAACAAAGCTATTTGCCCTATGTGATGAAGAGCTGGGCTGTTGATCTCCAGCGGAGATTTAAATAAGCTGTTTTTTTATGGGCTGTAAAAAAAGTGGGGCGAGA
>SKYF01000045.1 GCA_007128005.1 Bdellovibrionales bacterium | reverse complement strand
TCTAGTGAGCTCGCTCCAGGAAGAATGGCTGTATTGCGCATTCGGATCAAGGGCTCATCGGAAAAGCCCCAGGCTCTGGAGTGACCCGTGGCCGGCTGATCAAACTCGGCCGCTGTTTCTCGCGAGTTCATATACCCCTTCAGGAGGCCCTCTTGGATGATCACAGTGTCCTGAGCCTGAGTGCACTCATCGTCGTGAAAGACGGGCACGGGGCAGAGTTCGCCCTGGTAACTATGGGCAAAGTCCACCAAGGTGACCAGGGGCGAGGCCACCTGCTCACCCAATACATCTGCGGCCACAGAGCCGGCTCTTACCAGGTCTGCCTCCGTCGTGTGACCGATGGCCTCATGAGCAAGAATCCCGGCCAGCTTTGAGGCCAAAATAACTGTGTGCTGGCCCGCTCGCGGATAGACTCCCTTGGCCTTTTGCTTGAGGTGAGCAAAAGAGGTCTCTAGACTTTCCTTAAAGGCCTCTTTAGATGGCAAAACATCCTCCGCAAAGCCCCGTCCGCCGATTGCAGCCATCACCTCCACCGGCCCCTGTTCTGATTCCATGGTCAAGAAATAGTATAAGTGACATCGAGTGTAGGAAAAACTGCAGTGCCCTCCAAGCCCTGTCCAGATCTCCTTATTGAAGGACTGCTCTCTGAACATTAAGCGTCGCGATTTTAGCTCTGGCCCCAGTTCAAGCATACAGGTGTCCAGCTCACGCAGGTGGTCAATAAGAGTTTTGTCGTTCCAGGGGCTTTTTCGCCCCATCTCTGCACTCAAGCCCTGGGCCGATCCCACAGTAAAAGATAGGTCTTTGTTGCTGGATGCTGAAGCTGTCTTGGAGTTTCGGCCCTGGCCCTGCCTCTGGCCCTGCAAGACTTTTAAATTTTTCTCAGCTTCAGCCATCACAAAATCTGCGCCCTTTCGGCTCATCTCCGGGTGAGCGGCAAAGCCATAAAGACCACTTGGAGTCAGAGCTCTGCAGGACAGTCCTGAGGCCTCTTGCTTCTGCTGCCCCACAAGCTGGCCATCCACTAGAGTGAGAGTGCGGGCTCCATTGCCATGGGCTCTAAACTCCATGGGGCCCATTATATCTGGTTGAAAGCCAAGGATTTGCAAAAACATAGAGATTCCCCCAAAAAGATCGGACCCTCTGAAAGATCCTTAATACTTGGTTGTATCGGAGGGGTCAGCCCCAAGTCAACGGCCGACCCTTAGAGGTAGGGGAGAACTTCACTGATATGAATGACGTCTTCTCCACGGCATTGGTTGTGGGGGCAGCGTTTAGAGACTCGACAGGAGTCCCTTCGTTCAAAGTCCACTTCGCCTCGCACTAAGATTCCTTCCACTTTACCGCTGATTTCATTGATAACGGCGGAGCCTGAGTTGCCCCCGTAGGAGTCGAGGTTGGCCACAAAGTAGGGTTTTCCTTTGCCAGACTCTCGAACAGAGCCTCCCGGGGCCACTTTGGTGGGCAAACCCACTGGGTGGCCAATAATCATCAAGGGGTCTCCAGGGGAAAGCTGTCTCTCACGGCTGAGTTTTAAGGGCTTTCGATCTGTGACCGCTCTATTCAGACGAACGACAGCAAAGTCGGTCCCTCTGGCATCTAAATTCAGAGTCACTACTTCCGCACAGTGATAGACTTGAGACTGGCTGAGATGCTCCGGGGCAGTCCCAGGGCTGTGGAGTGCAAAATCAAAGACAAACTGAGTGTTTCTGCAATCCTCTTGAGCCATCATACAGTGTCCGGCAGTGACAACAAGGTCTGGTCCCACTAGGAATCCTGAGCAGCGCGCGGAAGTCTTCTGCTCGCGAAAGCGCTCCTCTTCACAGAGCTCATACTTTTCTCCAAACTCAGCTCCCTTTAACCCAAAGCTCATTGGACTGAGGTCGAGCACATCCAAATTATTTTTATCTATCAGAGCCACCGTGGCCCGAGCCAACTCCAAAACCTCAAAGGAGTCCACCTCATACAGATCCATGCGCTCGTCTTCGCCATAGATCACCCGAGGCATCATCAATTGGGCCAGAGCTTGGGGAGAGGAGGCTGCCAAAGGCAGCAGAGCCACAAAGCCAAAAATCACAAGGTATCTTTGAAGAGCAGTCATGTTGAGCATTCCCTTTCCCCTTTCCTTTATTCTACGGCCAAAAGGGGAATTGCCCGAGTCCAGTTCCAATTTGGAGCCACTAATTTGCCTGAAGTGGGCAAATCTAGGCGTTGAACTGGAATCATAATGCGCAAGGTCGTAGGAGGAGGGCCTGATACAATAGGAGCAAAGATATGTAGTTGACTCTTTAAGGGGCAAAAGCCAATTTGAAGCCTTCTTTTTTCAAATCGAATCAGCCCCGGTGGCGAAATTGGTAGACGCACAGGACTTAAAATCCTGGGACCCTTACCGGTCGTGCCAGTTCAAGTCTGGCCCGGGGCACCACAAAAAGGTGCCAGGCCATGTTTGGATATGCGGCGGGCCATTGTCAGGTTTGGCTGTGCCCTTTTTTGATTTGAGTTATCTAGACTTTTACAAGTCCCTCTTTTCATCGGCGGCATAAAATCCTCCCAATCAAAAAACGAAGTCTCGTTTTCCCGACTAGAAAGATCCGCCGTTGCGCGGTGGGACCTTATTTACTCTTTATTTCCTCGAGGTCAGCACCCTTGTCCAACACCACTTCTTGTTGCCATCTCAGCAAGTGGACTCAAGCTCAGACGGTGGGCTATTAACCCCAGAGCTAATTGTCAACAGGGTCTGCTTAACTTTGATTTTCCATTTTAGAAAATGCCACTGGTCTTCTCGATACCTCTGTCCAGGGGAGAGCTTGTTTTTTGATTAATCTGTATAGTATAGACGTAATTTATATACTTAATTTATAGACTTAATTCTAGATTTTGATCTGCTATTTGAAGCTCTCTTTTCTTTCCAATTTTAGGCGTGCTAGGCTTGGAATATTGTTAAAATGGTCTTAAGAGAATTAGGAGGATTTTGGTGTTCAATGTAGCTGTTTTTGGCGTTATGGTACTTCTACTACTTAGCTATTCCTCTTTTGGGCAAGGGCAGGGTGGTGATGATGTCGCAGTTATATCTATTCATGAAGGGAGTCGTTTAAAAGATCTTTTGGGCAATTGTGAGTGGAGGGGGTCAGTGCAGCTTCTAAATGTTGATTCTGTTTGCCCAGAAAGAGAAAAACAATCGCCAGGAAAATCAGATCTCTGTCTTGGCAATGTGAGTTGCATGCTGGATCTTCTTGAGATTAATGTAACCATAGAAGGAGTGATTTGCAGGGCGAGCCCCTCAACCACTGCTTCTTTGGGTTTCCCTGGTGCTTCAAGAGATCTCCCCAGTAGATTTGGGGGGGGCTTTCCTCAATATTGCAATCCAATGCAGTGTGTATCAGAGAGTTTTGACTTCTCCTATTATCAAATTGAAAAAGAAGGAGAGGGGCGGGTGATTCGGCCGCGCGTAAAGCCGGGAGGGAGAGCGATACAATGAAGAAAATATTCACTTTTGTATTGGCTGGATTAGTTCTTTTACCAAGCTTGGGGCTTGCTCATAACGTGAAGATGGGTGAGCGGGAAGTTTTTGTTGAGGGGGTTTTGGTATCCTTCGATAGGAGAACTGTAGTTTTGAAAGTAGATGAAAAAAAGGTAAAACTGCCAAGATCTTCTGTGGCTCATCTAGACACATTTCTCGTTGGTAAGTCCGTTGTTCGAGCTCGGACTACCATTAATGAACTTCTGTCCATGAATAAAAAATAGTTCTTGTCTTTCGACAAAGTCCAATCCTATCACTCAAGGCCGTCTTTGTATGGAGCCAGAGGTTGGGATTCTTTTAGTGACCGAATGGTGCGGCAGAGGCCTTAGGGTTCACTTAAATCCTAAGGGCTGTCTGAATGCTCAGCAGGACACTTTCAGCTAACTGGATTGCCTCTTGTGCTTTCTCTAAAGTGAACTCTTCGTCGGCGGCATCAGGGTACCTTGATGCAATCACATAAGGAGTA
>SKYF01000034.1 GCA_007128005.1 Bdellovibrionales bacterium | reverse complement strand
TGGCGCGAAACCGCCAAATACGGCGTTGCTCGTCTCAAATCTCACTCCAACGTACCGCTCAAGTACGCCTGCGTTCGATTTGAGCCGGGCGCCTTGTCTTTGGCGGTTATCGCCAGTCACTAAGATAGAGACTGTTGTTGAAGAGCCCTATAGAAGACCTCATAGATGGCTTGCCGATCCGGATTTTCCGGACTGTACATATTGACCGGCACGGAGTAGCGCAGATCCTCAACCTGAATTTGTGTCAGGCGGCCCATCCGCACCTGTTTGCGGATGCTGTGAGAGGGCAAGAAGCCCCAGCCCATCCCCGCCTCAATCACCCTCTTTAAGGTCCCCAAGTTGTCGGTTTCAAAAGCTGGCAAAACTTGAATTCTCTTTTCTTGTAGTTTCTTTTCAAGCAGATAATTGAAGCCCGGGTACTGCTCCGTAAATGAGACCACGGGTCGTGTGGGATATCCCTTCAGTTCAATACTGCTAGGCAAAGTGGTGTCCCGCCCAGACCCCACCAACCACAAGTCATCCTTGTACAAAAATCTTTTATTATAATCCGGAAAATCGACACTAAACTCCGTCTTCAGGTCCGGAAGTATCACCAAATCGACTTGGTGATTTCTCATTTCATTGATGATCCTCTCCCCTGAGCCATAGACTAGCTGAATCCGCAAACGAGCATTGTGCTTTAAAAACAGTCCAATAATTGGACTGATCATGTAAAGCCCAATGGAGTTCAGGGTCGCAATCCTCATGTGGCCTGAGACGTCCTGAGAAATTCCCTGGATGGCCACTTGGGCCTGCTGAGTGAGTTGAAGGATGCGCTTGGCGTAGTCATAGAGGAGCTGCCCCTGAAGAGTTGGCTTCACCTGACGAGTGCCCCGCACAAGAATTTCTACACCCAGTTCTTCTTCCAAGTTGCGGATTTGCTGACTCACCGCTGGCTGAGTCAAAAACAATTTCTCGGCAGCTGCTGTCATGCTGCCCTCACCAATTACAGTGCAAAAAGTTGTCAATTGTTGAAGATTCATCATCACTCCTTGGCTGAAGTATAAGTTTTTTTAATGGATCAATCCACTGGGAATTGGACCCAATGCCTGCTGTGTGAATTTAACAGGGGTCTGACCTATAAAATTTACCGCAAAGCAACAAAACCCCGTGATTTTAATCTTTTAATGAAGACTCCGTCCTGAAGTTTTTATATTTTGACTGGGATCAATTGCCCTCGGGGGAGAGCAAAAAAGGGGGGAGCATGAGAGCCTGTTTAAATATCACTTTCATTGGCAGTGTCAGTTTGACGGCTCTACTTATGGGCTGTGCTCCTGGACTTGAGCAATTTGAAGACCGCAGAAGGCAGTCCGCCCCAGCTTCTCCTTATCAGACAGGCCAATTGGTTCAAGGAGCCTCTCAGGAAGATTTAGCCCAACTCCTCAAGAAGAACCCCCAACTGGAATTTCGCATGATCAATGCTCGACATGGTCTTTTTGAAGTCTATGGGGCTGAGCTGGAGCTTTTGGAGAGCCACTTGCCAGGCACCCGAATCAACGAAAATCACTATATCTCTCTCCCTCAGTCTCAAAATTTGACCCTGCAAAACAAGGACTGCAGTGATAAGTCGAACAACTCCTCTGAGGCCTTCATTCAGATTCTCAGCCCGACTCACCTGAGCTCAGGCGAACGCATCCGTCTTGGGCAGACCATCAAGCTGAGAGCCGTGGGAGAGTTGGAACAAGTGTCATGGACAGTTGGTCACCCCACAGGCTCAATGAGAGCCCTGAGCCAGATCGACTCCAGGAAATTAACCTTTCAGCCCGACAGCCTGGGAATCTACACATTTGTCCTTAAAGGCTACAAGCCCTCAGGGATATGTCAGTCCCAACAGCTCCAAGTGGTGGTTACTGACAACCCTGTGTTCACACCTCCGAACGAGGCATCCATCCTTAAGCACAAAGAGCAGCACCCTCACTTGCTTTTTTCTCACTTGAACGAGGTGAAGGCCTTGGATGCCTGGGATTTTCTGAACAGATCCCAATCCCAACCCTACTCCCACAGATCTGAGGGCAGTGAACCCGTATTGATTGCCATTATTGATTCAGGGACCAATTACAACCACCCGGCCTTGGCTCAGAACATCTACATCAACTATGGTGAAATTCCCAACAACCAGATTGACGACGACGGCAATGGTTTTGTGGATGATGTTTTGGGCTATGACTTTCGCAACGGAGACCCTTACCCCTTTGATGACAGTGGCCACGGAAGCCACGTGGCAGGGCTGGCGGCCTCCTCTCACTTTGGCATTGCCCGAGAGGCAAGGATTCTCTCAATCAAAGTCCTTGATGGTTTGGGGGGAGACTTAGGGTCTCTGGCTGGAGGCATTTACTATGCAGTGGATCAAGGGGCACAAATTATCAATATTTCGGCCGGCTACTATCAAATCGTTTCTCCTATTGTAAACGCCGCAGTTCAATATGCTGAGGCCCACAACGTGCTGATCGTTGCGGCTGCTGGAAACGGCATGGGAGGTTTTGGCGTCAACAATGACCGCGTTCCCATGTTTCCGGCCTCTTTGCCCAACAGCAATGTGGTCTCAGTGGCTGCAAAGGACGAATTTGGGATTCTAGCCTCCTACTCTAATTTTGGTGTCAACACAGTGGATCTAGTAGCCCCCGGGGGAAGTACGATTGGGGGTCAAAGACTAAAGTCCACCTTTAAGGCAAACCCACAAGGGATTGCATACAATGAAAATGCTGGAACTTCTATGGCAGCCCCTTTAGTCGCAGGAGCGGCCGCAAATATGCTTCAATTCAACCCCAACCTCTCTGCAGCGGAGCTGCGCAGGTTGCTCAGACAAAGTGGCAGCCCCGACGAAAACCTGGCTCGCTATATCGGCTCAGGCCGCTTTTTTAGCGCCTTGGATGCTCTCAAACTGAGCGAGCCCGCTCACTGATGCCGTCTCATTTTGAGGCAAGACTGCCCTCAACTCTCCTGAAAGCGGTCTAAAGTCGAGCTGCAGGTCCTCAAGCTATTTTGCACTGCACCTTCAAGCCCTTTTCCTTTAGAATGGGATTATGGATTTTTTAAAGCCCCTTGCCCTGACTCTACTAATTCTCACATCCCTTTCCTTTAGCTTTTCCGCTGAAGCCAAGCGCTTTCGCAATGCCTATATTAGCTTTGATCTCCCTGAACACTGGAATTGCACCATGGAGGGCACTGAATGGGTGTGTTTCAACGATCAACAAAAACCCAAAGAGGCAGTGATTATTCTTGCAGCTAAGGAAATTGGTCCCAGTGACACCTTGGAAAACTATGAAAACCATCTTAAGTCAGCGCGCCAATTGAACGCCTCTCAGGGAGGCCATCAGGCCTCTCAAGTGGTCCAAGTCAATCGAGTCAACATTGACAACCACACCTGGGTTGATGGTCTACACATCGGCAGTGAGGTCAACTCCTATTACACCCGCTATTTGGCCACCACCAAGGACCGCATTGCCATTTTGGTCACCTTTAGTGCCCACCGCAACTTCTACACCCGCTACAGCCACGACTTTATCAGAGCTATCAACAGCTTGCGAATTGTTGCCACTCAGGACATCCTCAACCAGGCGGGAGCTGGAGTTCGGGGCCCTGACGAACGACTGGGGGGCTCCTTTGGTGGGATGTTCTTGGGGGACCTCGATGATTACTTTGGGGAAGAGTCCGCTCCAGGCGGCAAAGGTGGTGGCTCGGCTCTTTTATGGCTGGGCTTAGGACTTATTCTGGTGGCCACAGGTTTTCTCCTATTGAAGAAGCAGAGCCCTCAAAAAGGCAAAAAGAAGAAATCTGGCCGAAAATCAAAACCCTCATGAACTTGACTCCACTTGGCTTCATATATCTATTCACTTTTGCCTGGCTTCTAGGACCCCTTCAAGGTCAATCTCAAACCCTTCTTGAAACTGACTACATGAGTGTGATGCTGCCTCCAGGATGGGACTGTCAGCGCGAACAAACGGATATTGT
>SKYF01000160.1 GCA_007128005.1 Bdellovibrionales bacterium | reverse complement strand
CTGGCCGAGCTTGAGACCCTGCCCCCCGATTTGATTCGCTTCCATAAGCCTGCCTATCCAGAGGTGGCCAGGCGCAGGGGCTGGGAAGGAGTGGTTGTGGTGGAATTTACTCTGTCAGCCGATGGCCGAATTGGGCAGCCTCAGGTCATTCGCTCCTCAGGCCATCCACCCCTGGATCGTGCGGCTCTTCAGGCCATAGGGCTGTGGCGCTTTGCCCCTCGGGCAGACCGCCCACAAGGACAAAGGCTTCGTCAGGCCATCCGCTTTGAGTTGGAGTGAGAATGATCCTGCTCTACAGCAGAGGGGAAAAGAAATCTCTGAGAGTGAACTCGCTACTTACAGTCAGTGGGCCAGGGTGGAGCCTCGCCAGGCCGAGAGAGACCTAAAAAACTTCAAGGGAGTGACCTGTCGGGGAAGAACACGAGCTCGCATCTACTGCCTGAAAAGGCCCTCTCACTGAGAGGACCAAGTTAAGGCACCGGAGTGGGGACAAAGCCGTTGGACTGAAGAATCTCCAGGGTTTTTTTCCTATCCGGGTAGGTGAGGTGGATATAGTCGGCAATGACTCCATAGCGATCATGGGGTTGGGCGAGTTTTTGGGCAATTTGTTCGGGTTCTTCCCAGGGGAAAATAAAGTGCTGGGTGATGGAGATCAGCCGCTCAGGGGCAATCCCCCTTTGCACCAAACGGTCCTTAAGCCCTCCTCCGTACTCCACATGAAAACTGCCCACAATGACAACGAGGCCAGGTTCTGAGGGGTCAGTTTTGAAGGCCTCATCCACGATGGTCTCGGCCATATAGTCATCCCAGAGAGATTGGGCCAAAAACCAGCGGTCCATGACCTCGGGAGGGAGTTTGTGTCCCCCATGCTGGTCCTCAATGATGGCTTCAAAGCGCTCTCTGTAGAGGGCGTTGCCCGCCTGAAAGTTTCGAGGGATGTACTGGGCCTCCTCTTCAGTCAGGGAGTCCAAGCCCTGACGCATCACCTTGCCGGTGATCGAGCGGGGGAGGTTGAGTCCCCAAGTCAGGCCTCCGTAGGATCTCGGCCAAAGGGTCTGCTCTCTGTAGAGGTCAAAGCGATAGCCCCCACCCCAGCCGATCTTTGTTAGGAACTCCTCTTCAGAAATTCCGTTGGTCATATACATTTCCACCCAGAGTTGATCTCTTCTATTGAAAAACTCCATGCCCACATCAAAGTGGAGACCTTGCTCTGTCAAAGCCTCCAGCAGATCCAGCTGTCCCCGCTGATGGAAGGTGGAGTCGTGGATTTCACCGACGAGAAGGATGCTGTCGGATTGTGTTTGCTGGGCCAACTCCTCTAAGCTGACCTGTTGAGCTGTGCCCTGTTGGCGATCCAGCTTCCACCAGGTCCCTTGGACGAGATCATTGCCTTGGGCCTGTAGCACCCAGGCTCCGGGTTGAAAAACCAGTGCGAAAAAAAAGACCAAAAGACGAATCATGTGTCCCCCCCCTCTTTGTTCCACAGACTTGCCCTTTTTGAGGAAAAAGGTCAAGGCTGCAAACCTCTGCTCAAGCCCCAAAGAAAATGAAGGGTTTTTGAAAAATTTCGTTGGCTCAGTGGGGTTATGACAGGCCCTGTCGACTTTTGGTTGACCAGCCCAGGCTTTCTGGGCTCTTTAGGGCCTCGGCTTAGAGAAGGGCTTTTTCTTGAGGGGAAAGAAATCATGAAGTTTTGCCATTTTATAAAGACTCAGGGGAGTCTTTTCAGTGTCTTCAGCATCCTTGTCATCTTGTTCGCAGCGGCCCCTGTTGTTGCAGATGAGAAGACCGGTGCTGTGGAGACCTGTCAAAGTCTGTTGAGCGCATCTCACTTGGAGGACTCTGTCTGGGAGGGCTCCATTGTTGTGTTGGACACCAATGTCTTGGTAGATAACCCCTATTCGCCCTTTCAGTTTCCAGGGGCAGAGGTGGTGATTCCGCTTCAGGTTCTACAGGAGTTAGATAAACTCAAGACTGGCTTTGGTGTCAGCAGAGATTCCAGTGCCCCCCAACAGGCTCGGGCGGCATCTGCAGTGCTTGAAGATTTGTTGGATACCAACAACTGGGAGGGACACATTTTTGAGCTTGAAAATGGCAGTGTGTTGAAGTTTGCCCACTCAGAAAGAGGGGTGAAGGAGCTATTTAAAGAAGCTCCCGGTTACCTTGACCCCACCAAAATGGACGATCAAATCCTGATGGTGGCAAGAGACATTCGGATTTCTCATCCAGACAAGCAGGTCTTTTTGATCACCAACGATATCAATCTCAAATTTAAAGCCAAGGCTGAGGGGCTCAAGATCCCAACTCGCCGGCAGTTGAAGGTCTTAAGTCAAAACAACAAGAACTACTCTGGGGTGGAGGAGTACTTTGTTTCGGGCCAGAGGTTTTTTGAACTCTCGCAAAAGATGGCCATTCCCCGTGGAGAGTTTTTAGAGGCAGAGGAGCATAGTTTTTACGCCAACCAATTTGTAGTGATCAGGTCTGAGGAAGATCCTGAGCTGGTTTTATTGGGCCGATACGATCCAGACAGAGATAGAATTCGTCTGCTCAAGGCTCCTCCCGCCAATGCGGTTTTGCAACCACGAAACCTGGAGCAGGAACTGGCCTTGGATATTCTGCGCGACCCGCGTATTCCCATTGTAACAATTCAGGGCAAGGCGGGGACGGGCAAGACCCTGTTGGCCCTGGCTGCAGGGCTTGAGCAGACGTCGCCACTGTTGACCAAGGGCCCGCGCTACAGTCAGATTTTTCTGACTCGACCCACTGTCAATGTGGATGATGAGAAGACCGGCTTTTTGCCCGGAGGAGAGAAGGAAAAGATTGCCCCCCTTATGGCACCTTTTTTTGACAACCTAGAGACTCTCTCTGCCATCATCTTTGGGGGAGGAGCTTCAGGCCGAGTTCAGAGAGATGGAACTAAAAGTAACTGGCGCAAAGAGCAGAGGCGGCAGATTGCCCGTATCAATCAGGCCAAACACGAAAACGGCGGCAAGCTTCCAGAGGACTTTGATGGTCCCTCTGAAGTCATACTCCCCCCTATCTCGAAGGGAGATAAGGAGGCCTTGGAGGAGCAGTCGGAAGTCCTCAGGTCAGTGGTTCATATCAACACCATTGCCTACTTCAGAGGTCGAAGTTTGATTTCAACCTACATTATCGTGGACGAAGCTCAAAACTTGACTCTGCATCAGATCAAAACCCTAGTCACTCGCGCAGGCGAGGGAACCAAGATTGTTTTGATGGGAGATTTGGATCAGGTGGATAGGGCGATGTTGAGGGGCTCTGGCAATGGCTTTTCTCGCTTTGTGGATGCCTTTAAAGGGAGCTCTTTTGCCGCCCATATCACGCTCAACAACGTTGAGCGCTCACCTATGGTTAAAGAGGCCACTGAGATTTTTGAGTCCCTAGGACTTTAGAAGATCATAGAGGTGGGATCAAAGTTGACAGAGATCACAGCTCCCTGAGGTGGCAAGTAATCTCCGTGAAAGAGGATGCTGTTGGCTGAGGCATTGTAGGACCAGCCGCCCTTTTTAGGGCCAGGATTTTCATCCACATGGGGCACGACCTCTCCATTGATGCTCACCCGAATACTGGAGACGACAGGCTCTCTGTCCAAATAAAATTGGGTGCTCAACTGCAAAATCAGTTGAGACATGGAGCCTAGGATCACGCGGAAATCGCCGCAAAGACTGCCCTTGATTCCTCCCGTTTCGTCAACCAGCTCATGAACGCGGTGACCAATTTTCTGAACTCCGTAGCTGACCTCATCTAGGCACTCTTGATCCAGGATTGAGATGGAGTTGACGTTGTATCTGCGGCTGTCCCCAGAGCTCCCCGTATATTGGTCAAGGAAGTCGATATACTGACCGATACTGTGCAGTCCTGGGTAATTGTAGTCGTCTCGAGCCCAATTGCTCCCGTCATGGGAGAAGTCATCCTCATCAGTGAGAATAATAATCGCCAAAAAGGCATCTTCGCGTAAAAAGCCCTCGGTGGCTGGAGTGAGGTCTAGGGTGGTGACAATGCTCTCAAAGGG
>SKYF01000159.1 GCA_007128005.1 Bdellovibrionales bacterium | reverse complement strand
CAAATACGGCGTTGCTCGTCTCAAATCTCACTCCAACGTACCGCTCAAGTACGCCTGCGTTCGATTTGAGCCGGGCGCCTTGTCTTTGGCGGTTATCGCCAGTCACTTTCGCGCCAGTCACCAGTTAGCTCCATGGCGAAGCGCATAGGCCCAGGGATTGCCCGGTGAGAGTCTATTGAACTCCGCAATCACCTCAGGCTCTACAACAAGCCCCAGGGCTGCCTGTGAAAATATCTCAATCTGCAGCTGACGAAGCTCCGGATCCAAATCGGGAAAAGATTGCCTCTCCCCTGTGCGGGCCTCTACGAGCTGCGCCAAGCGAAAGAAGCTTGGCCCATGTCCACCGTTAGGCATAATAAACATCTGCCTTATCCCCTTCGGGACCTGCTTAAAGTGGCGAACAGCTGCGTCTGGGGCTGTGGCCCCATCCCTGGCTCCCTGAAAGTAGACCACGGGAACCGTCAAGGGGTAGTCCGTCGCCTGGTAGCGGAGTTTGTGCTTTTGCCCCTCTCCAAGGTGGACACCCCGACAGATGCGCGACTGCTGATCGCGCTTCTTGCTACTGTAGACCAGGTTTCTCCCACGAAAAACCAACTGACCTGAACCGGCCTCAGTGCCCCCCAGCTCTCGACAAAAAATCGCTCGATAGGTCTGATAAGACATCTCAGCTTGGACCTCAAACTCGGACTCGGATTTTTCATCGGCAAAGTTCTGCCCTGCTGCCTGCTCCACTTTGGCCATCAACTCATCGAGATGGGCCTCAAAGAGCTGTTGAAAGTTGTCGTGAAACATCAGGGGTAAAATCAGATCGCTGAAAAAAGAGGGGTCTCGATGGGACACCTGCATAATAAAATTTTGTCTTTCTGGAGATAGACCCTCAAAATAGCGCTGCAAAACCCGCTGAGTGTAGCCGCTGGACCAAAGGTCCTGATCTCCCGCAAAAATGACTCCCTCCAAAAGAACGGCACGAGTGGCCTCTGGAAACAGATGTCCGTAAATAGTCGCCGGAACTGTCCCATAAGAGGAACCATAGGCCGACCACTGACTGACGTTATAGTGCTTTCTCAACTGCTCCGCATCCCGAGCTGTGTTCTCGCTGGAGTAATATGTGATGTCCTCATGCAAAGCCCTGGTGGGGGCTTGAGAACAGGCCACACCTCTTTGATCAAAGTAGATGACATTGAAGTCCGGCAGCTCCAAATGCCCGGAGTGTGAACCTCCCCCGGGACCACCCTCAAACACAATCACACTGGGCTTTTCGGGATCAAAGGGGTCCCATGTCCAGGTGTAAATCTCAGTCCAACCTCGCTCCGGACGAGAGTAATCCACGGGAACCGCCACCCAATCCGAGTATTGAAACCGGTGGGTTTTGACTTCAGAGGCACAGTACTGCCGCCCCGGAGTGTGTTGAGTCAGCAAGTCCCAAGCCACCTGCTCCAGCAGCCCACAAGAGGCTAACATCAAAGTCATCACAAACAAGCCGAGTTTTAAGGATGGTCGAATCATAGATTTCATAGCCCCTGCTTTCCCCCACATAGAACGCTAAGACAAGGGAAGTCCTGCAAATTAAAAAAAATGCCCAGTCCAGAGGAGGACCAAAGGCCAAAATTTCACTAATCTTGACTCTTGGACAGTCCAGAGCTTGTCCAGTCCAGATGGCGAGTTCCCCCCCAAAAAGCCTACAATTATAGAAGCAGACAAGGGGGTGAGAGTGCGCCAATATCTTATTGGATTTACTATTGGAATTCTTATTTCTTCACTGATCTTTTTTTTGTTCTTTCCAAGCCCTCAACCTGAAAAAACAACTCTTGTTGACTCAGAGTGTCCCGAACCCATTGAGACCGAGTGTCCTCCCTGTCCCACACTCGAAGAACTTTTGGCAGAGCAGCCTGAGCCTGAACCTGAAATTATCGAACCTCCAGCTCCCGATGTGATTCTGCCTCCCCCTGAATATGCAGCGGATCTGCCCCCCAGCCTCCAAACCCGTCATCCGGGAGAGGTGCTCATTGCCTGGGATGAGGTGCTGGGCGGGGCGAGATATCGCGTGAGTGTCTATGGCCCAGATGGAGAGGTGATCACCACTCGCACCACCACTCACCGCCGGATGTATCTGCAAAGAATCCCCTATGCAGGAGGAGAGGCCCCCTTTGTAGACTACAGCATTCGCCTGTCCACTATGAACGCCAATGGAGTCTACGGACCAGAGGGGCCGCGCCGCTCACTGCGAGTTTTGCAGCAACATGGCCACATCCAGTTGAGCAAAGAGCAAGCTGACCCGCTGATTGCCCCAGAGATCGAGAGCATTGTGATTGAGGATTAACAAGGTTTTGAAGTTTAGATATCGTCTTTTTCTTTTCTTCTGCGCGCTGTTACTCAAGGGCCTTGGCCTTGGAGGGGCTCCTCTTTTGGCCAATGAGGACTCAGAAAAGGAGCCCTCAGAAAAAGTCCACAGACTCAATCACCTGTCCGAAGAGGATGAGCTGCCCGCCCGAACAGTCCGCTTTGATCTGCGCCCCGTGCCTGGAGCCTTGGAATATGAGGTGGAGGTCAACTCTCGCTCCCAACGCTGGCAGAGCCCCTACTACTTTCGCACCCGAGAGCCCCGACTGCGGGTGCGCCTGACCCCTGGCTACTATCGAGCTCGAACGCGAACCTACAACCAAGCCCGACTGTTTGGCCCTTGGAGCCGGGGCTTTGACTTTACCATTGTCTATAGACCTCCTCGAGATGTCTACCCCCCCCACGGAGCCCAGCTCAAGCCCATTGGCGATAGCGCCGAGAAAATCACCTTTGAGTGGCCGACAGACAGAAGGGCCTTCGCCTATCTTTTTGAACTCAGGGATGCTCTCGGGGAAACACTCACACGAAGATTGATCCGCAGCCACTTTACCACGGAAACTCTTCCCATCAACCAGCAGTACAGTTGGTCAATCACACCTCTTCTTCACCTTGGAGCTGAAGATGACCCCAACCTGGAGCGGCTGTTTTATCATTTTGAAGTTCTAGAGCCAGTCGAAGACTTAAAGCCCGTCTCCATTCAAGTCAGCAAGAGACTCATTGCCCACCGCTATGAATTTGAATTTGTCCGGTTCATTTCTGCCGACGAGACCTCTGAGCCCTCGACCTACACATCCCCTCTGCCAGAGTTTCGCGCTCGCCTCAGTCCTGGGGAGTACGAGATGCGGGTGCGAGCCGTCTACGTGGACAACACCAAGAGCCACTGGAGCCCCCCCTCACGCTTTTACGTTCCCTTTTCTCCTCCTGAAGTCATCCTTCCTAAGGCAAGACGTCGATTGAGACCCAACCACCATTTGCTCTCACAGACTGAGTTTGCGTGGACCTCCGTAGCAGGAGCTCCTCGCTATGTGCTGTATATCTACGACGAGGAGGGCCGCCTCCACAAACGCCATGAAACTGCTGAGACTTCAGCCACAGTGGGTCTGCCTCCGGATCGCACCTATAGCTACTCGGTGAAAGCCTATAACTTCACCGAATCTGGTCGCAGTCCGGCCTCTGTGGAGAAAGGTGATCGCTCGGTCAGGATTAATAAATACTATTTGGCCCAACTGTCCACGGCCGAAGAACCCTCGGATATCTACGCCTGGGCCTCCTACTGGATCTCCCAGGTGGATTATGAAAGCCTGTCCTACGATGACAACTCACTGACCACCAACAGCATTCTCGGAGGCAGTGGCGAATTGGCTCTGGGCTACTGGCACCGCCAAACCCGCCTGGGGCTGTTGGGCTTTGCCAACTTATCTGGCTTTAATATTGGCTCCAGCAACTACCAGTACTTCACCTATGGAGCTCAGCTCGGCTACCGCCAGCTGATTGATGCCCGCAGTCGCTACCGCCTGTGGGCAGGCTGGGCCTTCAAAGAGCTGCCACAGCTTATCACCAGACCAGGCACAGACTTTCTCGATGTCCAGAACATTCAAACTCAAGGTCTCTTCCTCCAGGCCGCCTATCTAAGAGACATCAACCAAACCTATGGTTGGTCCATTCAGGGCAGCTACTACCACTCCATGGGCCGCAACACCACACCCAATGGCCT
>SKYF01000036.1 GCA_007128005.1 Bdellovibrionales bacterium | reverse complement strand
GTTTTGAGCAAGGGGCCCAATGCCCCTTTGCTTCATGGGCTGGCTTTCCATTTGCCATGCCTCTTCATGGCACACTTCCCGCCATCCATCAACAGATCTACTCACCCTTGTTAAAATCAGGCTCATACTCCAATAGGTCCCCGGGGGTGCAATCTAGGGCTTTGCAAATCCGCTCCAGAGTTGAGAATCGAATCGCCTTGGCCTTACCTGTCTTTAAGTTGGAAAGGTTGGCCATGGTGATATCCACTCTCTCGGCCAGTTCTGAGAGGCGCATCTTTTTCTTCACCAACATGAGGTCTAAATTTACTTTTATTGCCATTTTAAATTCCTAAACCACCGATTCGAGTTCTTCTTTTAGGCTTTGATTTTGCTGTAAGACTCTCATCAAAAGCAGGAACAGTCCTGCCAAGAGTCCTGTTGCCAGGCCTTGGGTGCGTGGAAACAGATAGGAAATCAGTGTGCTATTGGAGTCAAAGACAAAGCTGGAGTTAACCAGAGACTTTAGCTCTTTGGTCTCCTCATACTCTGTGCCCCCAAGACCAACCTCGTAACTCGTTTCAAGCTGGAGAGGAGTTCCCTCATGAGCGCTCTGTTTCAGCTGGTGGGCCGACCAATCGGCCAGGACTTGCATGGAAAAAGCAAAGAAGAGAGCCACAGTGCACAGCCGGATCCGCTTCATCATTTTCGGCGAGCCAAAGACTTGGCTCAAATTGTAGTAGAAGAACACCCAGGCTCCAACCATCAAGGTCGATGACAAGAGGGTCGCTAAAAGGAGAGGGGAGACTTGTCCCAGTCCCCCTGGGGCACTTGTCAAAAAGACTGCGTAAATTAAAACGACGATAGCGAAAATCAGGGCTGAGAAAACAAATACGAGTTTTATCAATCCATTGAGCCAAAAAAGGGCTCGCTTGGGTATTGTGATCATGGCTTCTCCTTTCAAAAGATTATAAATGGCTCGGTTGAGGTAAAATGCTTGCCTCTGTCTGCGGGGAAAAGACAGGGGGAAAACAGACTCCAGCCGGGTCATAGGCCAAAGGGCTTGCCTCATCAGCCAGAGCCGGCAGGGAAAGGGCAAGGCTCAGCCCCAGAGCCCACAGCCCTGTTCGCTTTATAAAATGAGCCCATACGAGGGGGGTGCTGACCCCATTTAGCGGTTTTTTCATCTCTTTGGTCATGGTTCGACTCCTTCTTGAGTGGTTTGAGTTGGAGCCATTACTTATTGGGGGTTGCTGCAAAAAGCAATAAAAAAATATCGAATATCAATAATTATTTATTGTAAATTGTGCAGACCTGGGATGGATAAGATGCTCATCGCTTGCAAACTATTACACCATTCGGTATAGTGTATAAAAGGATTGGGGATGATTAAAAGCTTTGGTAATCGCACGGCTGAAGAGATTTGGAGTCATTCATCTTCGAAGTCCTTACCGAGGGATTTATGGTTAAGAGCAAAGGCGTTGCTGACAGTCATGCACAGCACCTCGACGATCAATGATTTAAAGATCAAAGGTCAGCCGCCCAACATTCGACTCCATAAATTAAAAGGTGATCGTAAAGATGAATGGAGTGTCACGATCAAACTTCCTTACTGCATCACCTTTAAGTTTAAAGATGGCGAATTTTCGGATGTTAAAATTGAAAACTATCACAGAGGATAACTTATGATTAAAAACCCAAAACCCCTTCATCCAGGTCAAGTGCTTGATGAAATTTACATGAAAGAACTGGGCCTCAACCAGTCACAGCTGGCTGCCAAGTGCAAATGTTCGCCACGCAAGATCAACGAGATTGTTAACTGCAAGCGCTCTATTTCACCTGAGTTTGCACTTGTGCTAGAAAAGGTGTTAGGCACAAGCGCTGAAATGTGGGTACGCATGCAAGCAGACTACGATCTGTGGAATGCACGCAGGAGTGTGGCTTAATGAATAGATCAGAAATTGCTATTCCGCAAAGCAAGGAGACCCTGAAGTAATGCGATACTGAAGGTGGAAAGGGGTGTAGATTTTCTCTCCAGCATGAGAGTCGGCTAGCCTTGAGGGCTGCAGGCATCGACTAAGAACAAAAGAGATAAGTCCTGCAACTGGGGCAGCCGGTTCAGGTGTCGTTCTTGGGGGGCATTTTATTGAGCTTGGCAACACATAGCGAGTAGTTCTATCTATATTAAATAGACCATTTTTTTATTTTACACTGCCCCCACCATAAACCTATGATTATACAAATATTGGGGGACTAATAATGACTTCAAAGCAGATTGCTCTTTCAGTGTGTGCTTTTGCTATCATAAATTGCTTAAATTTGGGCTGTGTGCCCGCACCAAAAAAAGGACCAACTGCTTCATCCAATGGAAAGTTCAGCGCAGAGAAGGGCAGAAATCTCTCCCTTGAAGAGACTGTTCAGGCCAATAACAGATTTGCTTTTTCTCTTATGAAACTTTTGGCCGAAGAGTCAGAAAATGTTATTTTCTCCCCAATAAGTATCACTTCAAGCTTGGGCATGACCTCAGCGGGGGCCAGGGGTAAGACTCTCGCTCAAATCCAGACAGCTTTTCAGTGGCAGGGAGCCCCTCATAGCGGCTTTAAGGGGCTTTTGCCAGAGATTCGAGGCAGCTCTGATTACCAGCTCCATATGGCCAATAGGCTGTGGGGCCGGATAGGAGCAAAGTTCTATCCCGATCTTTTGACTTTACTGGATGACAACTATGGAGCAGGACTTGCGCCCCTTGACTTTGTTAACCAACCAAACCCCTCGCGTCTTGTTATCAACCAGTGGGTTGAAGAGCAGACCCATGGCAAGATTCAAGACCTCCTTCCCGATGGTTCGATAACTTCCCAGACAGATCTTGTTCTCACCAATGCCATTTACTTCTTCGGTCACTGGCTTCATGCTTTTAAGGAAGACCTCACAGAGGATAAGGACTTCCATGTACGATCAGATCAGGTCAAAAAAGCACCTTTTATGCAGCAGAGGGCTCAATTTGGCTATGCAGAAATGGATCAGTTTCAAGTCCTTCAAATGCCTTACCAAGGAGAAGAAGTCTCTTTTATTGCCATATTGCCTCGCAGCTTCACTTTGCCCAAGGACCTTGTTGCCAAAACCACTCTAGCGGACCTTGAAGAAGGTCTGACAAATATGAGCCGAAGAGAGGTCCAAGTATTCTTGCCCCGTTTTAAGGCAGAGACAACAGCCCCCCTGGTAGAGCCGCTGAACCAGCTCGGTATGCTCTTGGCATTTGACCCTCATAGAGCTGACTTTTCAGGATTTCGCCGACTCACTCCCGGTGAAAACCTATCTATCAGTGCCATCTTTCATAAGGCTTTTGTAGATGTCAATGAAGAGGGCACTGAAGCCGCCGCAGCCACCGCTGTCGTGATGGCCACGGAATCGGTGGATTTGCGGCCACCGCCTCCCGTCTTCCGCGCTGACAGGCCTTTTATCTATTTTATACAACATAGGAAAACAGGGCTCATTTTGTTTATGGGACTTATGGGAACTCCCTAATCTAATTCCCCTGCATTTTTTGTTTTATTCAGATTTGTCATTGTCGCTGGATCGAGAAGTTCCTCGATCTGCTGCTCGCTCAGCAGGCCCTGTTCCCGTATAAGCTCTAGGACGCCCCGGCCGGTGCGATAGGCTTCGGCCGCGATTTTCGTCGATGCCTTGTAACCAATGACTGGCACCAAGGCGGTGACAATGCCCGCCGTCGTGCTAATGTGTTGACGAGTCACCTCGGTGTTGACCACCAGGCCCTCAACACAGTACTCCCTGAACGCAGGTAAGATGCTGGACAGCAGGTCCAGGGATTCGAAGAGGGAGAGGGCCACCAGCGGCTCATAGGGGTTCAGCTGAAGAACTCCGTTCTCGGCTGCCAAGGTGACCGCGAGGTCGTTGGCCATCACGCGGAGAGAAACCTGTGTCAGCACCTCCGGCATCACGGGATTGACCTTACCTGGCATGATAGACGACCCGGGCTGCCGTTCGGGCAATCGAATCTCAAAGAGACCGTTGCGAGGACCCGATGAGAGAAGCATCAGATCTCGGCTGATCTTGGTCAGAGTCACGGCAGCGCTTTTGAGTGCCGACGAATAGAC
>SKYF01000151.1 GCA_007128005.1 Bdellovibrionales bacterium | reverse complement strand
CCTGTGGCTCAGCCCAAAGTGCCACCGCCAAAGCCTGTGCCCCGTCCGAAGCCTAAGCCACAACCTGTGGTCCAGCAGCCTGAGCGTCGACCAAGGCCGCCTGAGCCCAAGCAGGTGGTTGTGCGTCCCACACCCAAAATCGAGCAAGTCAATCGGGTTCAAGCCGAGCGCCGGCAAAGGCAACAGGAAACTCCGCAGCCCCCTCAGCCAAGAATCGAGGACTTAGGGGCACTGGCGGCCCTGGCGAATTTGAGCAAGGCTCCTTCCCAGCCTGTGGATGTGGCGGCTATTAATATCCAGCGTGAAGCCGGGGGGGCAGCGGGCCCTTCCACTTCAGATATTTTAAAGTCAGTTCAGGCTCCTGGAGGGAAAAGGCCTCCGGGAGGAGGTGTGGGAGTTCAGACTTCAGGCAAGGGTGTAGGTTCGGGGGAAGGTTATGGGGTTTCGGGTCTAGCTGGGCGGGCTGGAACCAGAGGAGTGGTTGGGGCCGAGGGAGGAAGCTTTGAATTGGCCCCTCCAAGAGCCGAAGAGGGTCTGACTCGAGAGACTATTATGGCTGAGGTGAGAAAGCACCTGGATCGAATCCAACGCTGTTACGAGCGGGCTCTTTTGCAAAACAACAATCTTGAGGGTCAAGTGGAGTATGAGTGGCATATCAATCCCAATGGGCGAGTGGAGTCGGCGCGGGTTCTGCGCTCTACGGTCTCCGGGGGTGACGCCCTTAATAACTGTGTTTTGGGAGTTTTTCGCTCCATCACCTTTCCCCGGGCCACCAATGGCCAGCCATCTTATCCGCGGATGAACGTCCCCTTTCGTAAGGTCTAGTTGGTGACCGGCGCGAAACCGCCAAATACAGCGTTGCTCGTCTCAAATCTCACTCCAACGTACCGTTCAAGTACGCCTGCGTTCGATTTGAGCCGGGCGCCTTGTCTTTGGCGGTTATCGCCAGTCACCTTCGCGCCAGTCACTAGTTGACAGCTGGTGGACATTTTTTGTCACTGGCCCCGTGCGCCGGCCTGGCCTCGCCTCAAGTGCAAATGAGGGGGGGGCTCGCGTCCTCAAACTGGGCATTGGATTTGCCTTCACTGCAGTGTGAGAGGTAAAAACTATGAATAAGAGCAGGCTTATATTGAACTCGATGAAATATCTTATGGTTGTGGTTGTGCTTTTGGGCTTAACAGCTGTGGGCTGCGGCTCAAAGGACAAAAGGCAGGAGATTCGTCACGGGCGAACAGACAGGGCCGGTCCCCCTGACTCAACAGCGGCCCTGCCCCCAAGTTCTGATCAGCAGCCTGGAACAGGTCTGGTGGGAATCGTGATAGGCTCTCCTCAGGAGGCCTTCACTCAGGCCGTCAGAGCCCTTGTTTCCTCTACATTGCCTCCCGATCAGCTGGGTTTTGTCAGCGGTCAGGCGAATCAGGACACGGGAATTGTATTTGCTGGTTTTATTGAGCTTGAGGGTGGCCCTCTCAGTCAGGCCTCTGGGCAGCAGAGAGCCGTGGTGACGGGTCAGTCCAATCTAAAAATCTCAATTTGGGACAGTTTTGCAGGTCAGACCTATCAGGATGAAAGAGGTCAGACCCAGTACATTCCTGAATACGCCATCGGCTTTTCCTCAGCTCAAAGTGGCTCTGTCAGTGGTCGAAATGCCAGGATCACTTTTGCTGACCAGTACGGCAGTATCACTTTGGTGGGGCAATTTGATGGGGACGATCTCTGTCAAAGTGTATTTTGGGGAGATCTGGAGTTCCACAACTCCACTCATGTGGAGGGCCTGTCTCCCTTTCGCGGGGTTGTCGGAGACTTTTATATTTACGCTGCTGATCTATTTCGGTGCCCCTAATCAAATTGTCCTCGTCAAGGGTTTGCCTTTTGATTTTTAAGGGGCTAGCCTTGAGGGCATCATGGGCCACAACTTTGAGTTCGATGCCAGTATCTTAGATAGCCTGATTGGGGGTCGCTCGGCGATCGACACCCCTCGTTTGAGCATTCAGAATTTAGAACAGGCCAAAAACTTTATTCGGGCCTATGGCTATGATTTGGATGAACCCGAAGATCTGCGCAAACTCTGGGCCTATCATCGCCGAGCCGTGACCTTTATTCGCACTGAACTTTTGGGACCTAAAAAGAGGGCTTCGGACAGTGAGTCTGCTTTGGTGGTGCCAGAGCAGGTCTCCGATCCCAATCAGCTCAAGGATCTTAGTTATCTGTTGATTTATGCCAGCACTCAGGACGGGCGTCCGAACTCTCTTCAGAAGTGGTCCTGTGCTATCTTGAGGGTGATGCATGTTTTGGCCCACTTAGACAACGACTTGTTTACGCGATTTTCAGCTGAAATCCAGGAGCAGATCCTTAAGCCCTTTCAAAACAGAGTGCAAAAAGATCCCGCCACAGGAGTTTTTTTGGGGCTTCCTGGGGACAGGGAGAGAATTCTCCTGCACAAGTTTGACGTCAAGGCCTTTAAAACGTCGAACTCCTCGGTGTTGAAACTTCTAGCCAAGCCCGATGCTCTGGCCTTTTCGATTCTGGACAAGGTGGGGGTGCGCTTTGTGACCCGTCATCTCTTTGATGTGTTTCGAGTGCTGCGCTTTCTCGTGGACCAGAATTTGGTCAGTTATCCTCATGTGATCTCGGATCAGTCTAACAATACCCTCTATCCTCTGAATATTTTTTTAGAGACCATGGAGACATTGACCCAGCAGGGCAGTCTCTCTGCTCAGGAGATAGATGTTCTTCTATGGGCCCGGCTGACAGAGGCCGAGGGGCGGGCTAACTTCAATGAAAAGCTCAATTTGTTTTCCAGTAAAGACTATCGCTTTCTAAAGCTGATTTCTCGACGCTTGATCCGGGTGGACTCATTGACATTCTTTTACCCCTTTGAGGTGCAGATTGTCGACTATGAGACCAACTTAAAAAACCTCTCAGGTGCCTCGTCCCACGAGCAGTACAAGGAGAGACAAAGAGCAAGGGCGCGCATTCGTGTTTTGGGAGTGGGTTCCTGATGGGGGCAAAATCAAAAGTTTTTTCGGCAGGGATCTGGGCAGTTCTGGGACTGGGACTGGGACTGGGACTGGGACTGGGCAGTGGGCACAGGGCTCTGGCTCACCCTGAGCAGTTGGGAGAGTTCAGGCTTAAGGAGTTTGTGCTGCGGCCAAGCCTTGCTGTGACTCGCTCTGAATCCTCCGCTCAACTCTCCTTGGGCCAGAGCTCCTTGGCCTGGGGTTGGATTCTGACTCCTCCCAATCCGAGAGGGCGAGCTTATCAGCCTGAGCTCTCAGCTCAGTTTCGAGTGGGGGACTCGAGTTTGCGCAGCCCGCCCCTGATGCACCCACAGAAAGAGAGGAGAGGGGAACTTCAGTTGACTTTTGTGGAGGCCTTTGGGGTTTTGAGTGGCATCTATGGGGAGCTCTCCCTCGGATTATTGCCACTGAATTATGCATTGGAAGGGGCTATGGGGGAGGGGGAGCTGCTCTTACCTCGCTCACAGCTTTTTAGCGAGAGGGTGGTGGGGCTTCGGGACCATGGTGTCAGCTGGCGCAGCTCCTACAATGGGTACTTCACTCAGCAGACAATTCATCAAGGCAGAAATGAGATGAGTCGTCAGGGGGCCTGGTGGTACACAGGGACCTGGGGCTGGAGAGAAGCCAGAGGAAGAATGCTTATGGGGCTTTCTGCCCAGAAGGCGCGCTTAGTTGCTGGAGAGAGTCTGGAGGAAGAGGGGTCAGGCCCTGAAGCTGAGATGAGGGCGAGAATTGGTGGAGCTTTTTTAGGCTTTGACCCAGCGCTGGGTTCCCAGTGGCAGATGGGCAGTTTGTTTCTGTCTGTGGGGCAACTCACTCAGTCTTGGCAGTTAAAGACTCAGTGGACCTATGGAAGAAGGCTTCAGGAGGGACTGCCAGACTCCCAGAGAACCTCCACCTTTCAGGCTTTCAACCTAGATCTCAGCTATGCCTGGGCGGACAGATGGCTCGCTCTGGCCCGCTTTGATCGGCTTCAGGATTTGCGCTTTTGGACAGCAGGTGTGGCGCTTCGCAGCCACCAAGACACCTCCACTTGGATTTTTCTCTTTTCAGAGCAAATGCAAGCCTCAGGGCGTCCGGATCAAAAGGAGCGGCGCGCCGAGATCCTGTGGCGCATTTTTCCTCTGGCCCACTCCCTCTAAGGGGTATAAAAAGGGCTCTCATAGGAAGCTGAAGTTCAAAAAAACTGATGATCAAAAAAGGAGTCCTTGAGGTGAGTTTTAAGAATGTTGGAGTGGTGGGCGCAGGACAAATGGGCAACGGCATCGCACAGGTTGTAGCCATGCACGGAGTTTCCGTGGTGATGATGGATGTCAGTGAAGAGTCTCTGACCAAGGGTCTAAAGACCATTGAGTCCTCCTGTGATCGTCTGATCAAAAAAGAACTGATGACGACTCAGGAAAAGGCCGAAGTTTTGAGCCGTATCAAAACCACTGTTCATATGGGTGACTTTCGCGACTGTGACCTAGTGATAGAGGCGGCAACTGAAAACGTTGAGCTAAAGCTCAATATCTTTCGTCAATTGGATGAGGTCTGCCCTCCAAAGGCGATTCTGGCCTCAAACACCTCTTCGATTTCCATCACCAAGATGGCCGCAGTGACGTCAAGGCCTGAGCAAGTGGTGGGTATGCACTTTATGAACCCCGTTCCCTTGATGAAGTTGGTGGAGGGGATTCGCGGACTTCAGACCTCAGACCAATCCTTTCGCAAAGTCGCTCAATTTGCTGAAAACCTTGGCAAAACCTTTATTGAGGTCAAAGATATGCCGGCCTTTGCCGTCAATCGCATTCTGATGCCGATGATCAATGAGGCCATCTACGTTCTTCACGAGGGCATTGCCTCGGTGGAGGACATCGACTCAGCCATGAAGCTTGGCACTAACCAGCCCATGGGTCCTTTGACATTGGCTGACTTTGTGGGGCTCGACACCTGTCTGGCCATTATGAATGTGCTTCACGAGGGTTTGGGGGAGAGCAAGTACCGCCCCTGCCCACTTTTGGTTAAGTATGTGGAGGCCGGCTGGTTGGGCAGAAAGAGCGGCCGCGGCTTTTACAACTACGCTGGGTAGATAAATCACTTTATCAGGAGTAGAAAATGACAACATCAGGGACCGATGCAGAATCAAGGACAGTGCAGGTTGAAATGCTTGGCGAGAAGGTGGGAAAACTCATCCTTCACCGTCCCCAGGCTCTCAACGCCCTCAACAGCCAGTTGCTGGAGGAGCTCTCCGCAGAATTGGAGAGCCTTGAGGGACGGGCTGAAAGGGAAGATCTCAGAGTCCTGATTGTCACCGGCAGTGGGGAAAAGGCCTTTGTGGCCGGAGCCGACATCAAGGAGATGAGGGGTTTGAGTCCAGATCAAGCCGAGGCCATGGCTCGACGCGGGCAGAAGATCATGGGGCGTCTGAGTGAGCTACCGATAGTGGTGATTGCGGCGGTCAATGGCTTTGCCTTGGGTGGAGGCTGCGAGCTGGCTTTGAGTTGTGATTTTATTATTGCCAGTGAGAGGGCCCGCTTTGGTCTTCCCGAAGTCAGCTTAGGGTTGATCCCAGGATATGGCGGCACCCAGAGGTTGAGCCGCTCTCTTGGCCCCCATCAGGCAAGGTTTTTAGCCCTAAGTGGAGAGATGTTCTCAGCTTCTCAGATGAAGGAGATGGGTTTGGTGTCTGAGGTGGTGGCTCCAGAAGATCTAGAAGCTCGCAGCCTGCATTGGGCAAAAGTTGTAGCCAGTCGAGGGCCCGGGGCTCTTCGTCGGGTGAAACAGGCCGTGGCCCGTGGGCTGGATTTGTCCCTAGCCGAGGGCCTGGAGTGTGAGGCTGAGCTCTTTGGTCAGACCTTTTCCACCCAAGATCACCAAGAGGGGCTTGCCGCCTTTGTAGAAAAGCGAGCGCCAAATTTTCAGGGTCGATAAGGGCAGAAGGGGGATCTGTTGAAAGAGCTCAATCAAAGCCAGCGAAAGTATCAGCATCCCATCCGCATAGTGACTGCTGCGGCCCTCTTTGATGGTCACGATGCCTCGATCAATATCATCCGCCGGATGCTTCAGGATTTTGGCGCGGAGGTCATTCACTTAGGTCACAACCGCTCAGTCCAGGATGTTGTGACCGCGGCCCTGCAAGAGGGAGCTCAGGGGATCTGTATAAGTTCCTATCAGGGCGGCCATATGGAGTACTTTAAGTACATGAAGGACCTCTTGGACGCAGCTGGTGCCCCTTATGTGAAGATCTATGGGGGCGGAGGAGGGGTGATCGTCTTTGACGAGAAGCGCGAGCTTGAGGCCTATGGCATTGCCCAGATCTTTCACCCCGAAGATGGCCGTCGTCTAGGGCTTGAGGGCATGATCCAGATGATTATGGAGGGCTGCGACTTTGACCTTAGACAGGCGGCAGCCCAAGCGGCAGAGAGCGAGCAGATCAAGAAGAGCAAAGAGAGCCAAGCGCTTGGCCTCGAGGAGATGGCAGAAAATCGAAGGCTCGGTTTGGCTCTGACGGCTGTTGAAAATGGGCAGAGCCCCATTCAGGCCCCTCGCTCTGACAAAAAGCCTTTGGTGCTCGGGATGACGGGCACAGGAGGAGCTGGAAAGTCCTCGCTTATTGATGAGTTGGTGCATCGCTTTAAGAATGTGTTTCCAGAAATGCGACTTGGGGTGGTCTGTGTGGATCCCACCAAGAAGAAGACAGGAGGGGCTCTTTTAGGAGATCGCATCCGTATAAACTCCCTGTCCCGTAAGGGGACCTTTATGCGTTCGGTGGCCTCGAGGGGCTCAGGCTCTGAGATCTCGCAAGCTTTACCGGATATCTTAGAGGCGCTCAAAGCAGAGGACTTTGATCTGCTGATTGCGGAGTCTTCAGGGATTGGTCAGGCTAGCTCAAAGATTGTGGAGGTCAGTGATTTTAGTCTCTATGTGATGACCTCTGAGTTTGGAGCTCAAAGCCAGTTGGAAAAAATCGACATGATCGACTACGCCGACTTTATTGCCATCAACAAAGCAGATCGGCGCGGATCTCAGGATGCCTTTCGAGATGTGCAAAAGCAGTACAAGAGGTCACGCAAGCTCTTTGAGGCCAGGGCTGAGGAGCTGCCCGTTTTCCTCACTCAGGCCTCCCATTTTAACGATAAGGGAGTGAATCTTCTTTTTGCGGCCCTTGTGCAGTGGCTGTCGCAGGCTTTAGGAAAGGAGTCTTTGTTTGCTCAGGGTCTGGACAGAGTTCAGGCTCTTGGCGGGACCGAGAAAAACAGCGTGGTGCCGCCCGAGAGGCAAAACTACCTGGCAGAGATTGTGACATCAGTGAGGAAGTACAAGTCAGAGACTCATCAGTTGGCGCAGAGACTTTCGGGCCTTCAAGCGCTTCAAGGGGCTCAGGAACAAGTTCAGGATCCAGGTCTCAAGAAAGGCTTGGCTGTCGCCCTAGAGCAGGCTCAAGCACAGATTTCTGCCGAGGATGTGCAGGCACCCAAAATTTACTCAAGCCTTAGGGGGCAGTACTCAGGAGAGGATCTGGTCTATGAGGTGCGCGGCAAGGAGATTCGCCAGAGTTTGGTGAGGGAGTCCTTAAGTGGTTTAAAAATTCCCCGTGTGGTGGTGCCTCAGCTGACCTCTTGGGGGGATCAAGTTAAGTATTTGCGCCTTGAGAATGTGCCGGGGAACTTTCCCTATACGGCCGGGGTCTTTCCACTCAAGCGTCTGGATGAGGAGCCCACTCGCCAGTTTGCCGGAGAGGGGCCTCCTGAACGTACCAATCGGCGTTTTCACTATCTCTGCCAGGGCCAGCCGGCCAAGCGTCTGTCTACGGCCTTTGACAGTGTGACCTTGTATGGTCAAGATCCCGACCCTCGCCCCGATATCTTTGGCAAGGTGGGGGAGAGCGGAGTCAGCATTGCAAGCCTTGAGGACATGAAAAAGCTTTACTCAGGCTTTGATCTCTGCGACCCCAGCACCAGTGTGAGCATGACCATCAACGGACCTGCCCCCATGATCTTGGCCTTTTTTATGAATACGGCCATAGATCAGCAGGTGGAAAAACGTCAGCAGGAGTTGGGGCGCCCCCTGTCGGCAGAAGAGTATGAGCAAGTCAAGGCCTACACTCTGAGCACAGTCCGAGGCACAGTTCAGGCCGACATTCTCAAGGAAGATCAGGGGCAAAACACCTGCATCTTCTCCATCGACTTTGCTCTCAAGATGATGGGAGATATTCAGGAGTACTTTGTTCAGCATAAAGTTAAAAACTTTTATTCGGTCAGTATTTCCGGCTATCACATTGCCGAGGCGGGAGCCAATCCCATCACCCAGCTGGCCCTGACTCTGAGCAACGCCTTTACCTACGTGGAGTACTACTTAAGTCGCGGCCTCAATATTGATGACTTTGCGCCTAACTTGTCCTTTTTCTTTTCCAATGGACTTGACCCTGAGTACACGGTGATTGGCCGGGTGGCCAGGCGCATTTGGGCGGTGGCCCTAAGGGACAAATATGGGGCCAATGAGCGCTCGCAAAAACTCAAATACCATATTCAGACCAGTGGCCGCTCTCTGCACGCCCAGGAGATTGACTTTAACGACATTCGCACCACCTTGCAGGCGCTGATTGCCATTTCGGATCACTGCAACTCTCTTCACACCAATGCCTACGATGAGGCCATCACCACCCCCACTGAGGAATCCGTGCGAAGGGCTCAGGCCATTCAGTTGATCATCAATAGGGAGTTTGGCTTAAGTAAAAATGAGAACCCCCTTCAAGGCAGCTACTTTGTGGAGTGGCTCACGGAGGCCGTGGAAGAGGCCGTGCTGGAAGAGTTTTTACGTCTGAGTGAAAGGGGAGGAGTCCTTGGGGCGATGGAAACTCAGTATCAACGGGGCAAAATCCAAGAGGAGTCCCTCTACTACGAGACCCTCAAGCACAATGGTCAGCTGCCGCTGATTGGTGTGAACACCTTTATCGACCCCAAAACTCAAGTGGAGGGCTATGAGCCGCCCAAGATTGAGTTGGCCCGGGCCAGCCAAGAGGAAAAAAACCAACAGCTGCAATCCGTCCTAAATTATCAAAAAAGCCATGCCGATCGCGCAGGGGAAGAGATTCAAAAACTGAAAGAGGCGGCACTGCAGGGTGAAAACATCTTTGCCGCTTTGATGTCAGCCGCTCGCCACTGCTCTCTTTACCAGATGTCCCAGGCCCTTTACGAAGTGGGTGGCCAGTACCGGCGCAACCTTTAAAGCACTGCGGGGCGCGGGGAGAGGGCCCAGTCCCGAAAAAGAGTTGCTTGCCTCCATTTTGCGCCGTAAAATGGAAGTCATGTACACACGACTTCTAAACCCTCCAAATAGCTCGTTTTTTTTGTTCGGAGCCAGGGGTACAGGCAAGACCACCTGGCTGAAGCAGTTCTTTCCAAAAGCTCAATGGTTTAACTTTTTGGATGAGGCCTTGTTTCAGGAGATTCTTGTTTCGCCTCATGTTTTCTCTGAGCGACTGCGATCACTGACCCCAGGACAATGGGTTGTGGTCGATGAAGTGCAGCGCTTGCCCAACTTATTGAATGAAGTTCATAGAGGGATAGAGGATTTTAAATTAAATTTTGTGCTGACTGGATCAAGTGCCAGAAAGTTAAAAAAAGCTGGGGTTAATTTATTGGCTGGTCGAGCTCGACTCAGGACCATGCTGCCTTTTTTGCCACGAGAGCTGAAAGAGGACTTTAATATAGAAGCCATCTTACGTTGGGGCAGCATTCCTCTTATTTGGAATGCGGAGGACAAGGATGAGATCCTTCAGGCCTACGTGCAAACTTATATTAGGGAAGAAATCCAAGCAGAGGCATTGACAAGAAATCTTGCAGGATTTGCAAGATCCTTACCGGTTTCGGCCCTCTTCAATGGACAAGTATTAAATACATCGAGCTTGAGCAGAGATGCTGAGGTTCAGCGTAAAACAGCTGAAGCCTATGTCCAGATTCTGGAAGACACCTTACTCGTGAAAAAGCTTTGGCCCTATGAGGCAAAAGTTATGGTGCGAGAGCCAAAGAAGCCCAAGCTCTACTGGGTGGACCCAGGAATTGTTCGAGCGGCAAAAGGGGTGAGGGGCCCACTTTCTCAAGAAGAGCGAGGCGGTCTCTTTGAGGCTTATGTTTTTTCCATGATAAGGCACGAGTTAGAAAATACGCGAAGTTACAGCGAGGTGTTTTATTGGGCTTCGGCCTCTTTGAAGACTGAGGTGGATTTTCTGCTTCTTTCCGACAGGGGGATTCATGCTCTTGAAGTGAAATCCACAAGTAAGCTGAGGCAAGAGGACTTTAAGGGTTTGAGGGCTCTCAAAGACCTTCAAGGTTTAAAGCGAAGAATCATTGTCTACTTGGGCGAGGTGGAGCGGCGGACCGAAGATGGCATTGAAATTCTTCCACTACAGATATTTGATCAGGCCTTGGCAGCAGGTCTATAGGCCATGAGTTTCGCTTTCTTTGGGATTGTGTTTTTTCTCGACTCAGGTGCTTTTTCTCCTCCTAGGCGATGTGCTAAGTTGTCCAGCCAAGCAGAAAGGGGCAAGAATGCAGAAAAATCCACCCAGTAGACCCATGAAACAAGATATTGAAATTGCAGGTGATAATGGTGACGAGGCGCTCTCTAACCCCTCGTCAAACCCCTATTTTGGGGACTTTTCTCTAAGCCGCAGAGAGGTCATGAAGTTGGGCTTGGCGGGAGTTCTGGCCAACTCTTTTTTTCATCAGCTATGGGCGGATGTAAAAGCTGCCGATGTAAAAACCTCAGGGCCTGTGTCGGCCTTTGATTTCAAGGCCCCTCCCATCGGCCGGGGGGACCGCGTGGTGGTCCCCGAGGGCTATCAGGTGCAAGTGCTGGGGGCCTGGGGCACTCCGTTGCAGTCTTCGGGACCTAAATTTTCCCTCTCCAACAGCGGGGAGGATCAGGCTCAGCAGATTGGAATGCATCACGATGGAATGCACTTTTTCCCAACAGATGGAAGTTCAGAGGACGGGCTCTTGGTGGTCAACCATGAGTATGTGGAGCCCAGGTTTATGCACAATTCTTTTGCCGGTCAGACTTTGGACCGTGATCAGGTGGTCCTTCGAGATGGGGCCAGGGACAAAGACGAAGTGCTAAAAGAGATGAACGCCCATGGAGTCAGCATTTTTAGAATTCAAAAAAATAGGGAGGGCCAGTGGGAGATCAAAGACGATGCCCGCAATCGTCGGCTCACTGGCCAAACTCCAATGATTATCAGCGGCCCTGCGCGTGGGCATAAAAAAATGCAGACCAAGTACTCTCCTCAAGGGATTCGGACCAGGGGGACTCTCAACAACTGCTCCCATGGGGTGACTCCTTGGAACACTTACTTGGCTGCCGAAGAGAACTGGGCCACCTACTTTTACAGTCCGGCGAGCACTCAGTCCAGAGAACACAAACGCTATGGTGTGCGCCCCGACAGGACTCGCTATGCTTGGGAGAAGGCTCAGCCCGCAAGCGATGAATTGGCCCGCTTTGATGCCTCAGTGAAGGCTGAGTCCGCCCATGGGGACTACAGAAATGAGCCACAGAACTTTGGTTGGATGGTGGAGGTCGACCCCTTTGACCCGCAATCAGTGCCAGTGAAAAGAACAGCTCTGGGCCGATTTGCCCATGAGGGGGTGGTCTTTCAGCCGCCCAAAGTGGGTGAGCCCATTGTCTGTTACTCGGGTGATGATGCTCGCTTTGAGTACATTTACAAATATGTCAGTGCAGAGGCCTATGACCCTAAAACTGCTGGAGGCCACCTGTTGGATCAAGGCACTTTGTACGTGGCCAAATTCAATGAGGACCAAACCGGAGAGTGGCTGCCCCTAGTGTTTGGACAAAATGGTCTTACCCAGGAAAATGGCTTTTCCGATCAGGGCGATGTACTGATCAACACCCGAACAGCTGCAGACCTTGTTGGGGCCACCAAAATGGACCGCCCAGAGTGGGGAGCCGTTGATCCTTTGACCAGAGATGTTTATTTCACTCTGACTAACAATGTGGAGAGGACAACTGCGCAAAAAAATGGCCCCAATCCCCGGGCCAACAACCGCTGGGGGCAGATTGTGAGATGGAAAGAGGCAGGTGGGGATCCCAAATCCACCAAGTTCACATGGGAGATCTTTGTCCTCGCAGGCCCGCAAAGGGACAGCCGCGACTTGCAGGGTAAGTCCTTAAACTCTGACAATCTCTTTTGCTGCCCCGATGGTCTGTGGTTTGATGGTTCTAGGCGTCTTTGGATTCAGACGGATATTGGTGAAGCGGATATGAACACAGGACAATTTAGGAGGTTTGGCAACAACCAAATGCTAGTCGCCAATCCCGAAACTGGCGAGATCAAGCGCTTTCTCACTGGACCCATTGGTCAGGAGATCACTGGAGTGGTGATGACCCCAGATCAAAAGACGCTTTTTGTGAATGTCCAGCACCCAGGGGCTACGACTTCAGCCAGGAGCTTTGCCAGAGGCAGAGTCAATTCCCGCTGGCCAGATCAGGACTCTGAGATCTTTCCCCGGTCAGCCACTTTGGTGATCACTCGCAAAGACGGCAAGGCCATTTAAGATTAAGGGTCTTCGGCAGAATCTGTGGCAGATCTTTGTGGCAGAATTTGTGGGTAAAGATGACCACCCCTATGGTTTCCTGAAGTTGGTCTTCTGAAGTTGCCCTTGTGGAGCGGCCCTCCTCTGCCTCTCAACCGTAAGGCCCCCGTCTCATTTTTTCTAGGCCAAAGCCCTTCACCCCCTCTCGGAGATTGCAGCCTCCACATAAAATGCGCAAATTCTCCTCCTCACAACCGCCCCCAAGGGCCACTGGAACAGTGTGATCCACCTGAAGCCTCACCATCTCTCTTCCAAATTCGATACCTCTTGCTCTTTGAAATCGACCGCGGTTTGGGCCCATTAGCTTTTTTGACGCCCCCTTTAAACGGCGCCGTAGTGAAAGCTCCTTCATCAGGTAAGAGTTGGTAGAGTTGAGGTATAACAGGGGCCACCCGAGGGTGTGTGGCCCATTTGAGTGGAGGGCATCCCAAGACGTCACTCCGGCGGAGCCTGTCTAAAAAGTTATCTCAGCTCCGGCGTCGTATAAACATCGCATTAGGTATCTACAATCGCATTAAGTAACAGTTAGCAAAATATTGTTTGCGAAGGCACTGCCGCGATTGCAAAAAGCGAACTCATGCCAGCAAATCCAGAGGGGCGCTCCGGGACTTTTCAGGCAGATTCCGCCGAAGACTCGAAAAAAAAGCCGAAGGGGGTAAAGGCGGATGCTGCTAAAGACTGTATTTAATCCTTTTTCTCAGGCTGTCATAAACAAGATTCTGGATATGATCAGAGCTGTGAGCTGAAAACCTGAGTGACAACCAGAGCATCAAGCTGAAGGAGTCCCTCAAGTACAACCCAAAAAGTATGAGGGTCTATTTGCTTAAAGATGAGTTCCAGTTGCTATGGACCAATCCTTCTGTTGGTTGGCCAGTAAAGTGGATTTCGGCTGTATAAATCTGTGGAAATTGCCTTAAATCACAGCCTTGGGAAGCTAGCTGAACCACCGCTTACCCACTGATTTTGCTGACGAGGCTAGATTAAGGGTATCAGTAGGGAAGACCGCGCTGCCTGACAGGTCCATGGTCGAAGATCCCTGAAAAGACCTCACAGCGCTCAGAATCAGAGTTGCAGTATTGATGCAGTAGACTCAGCTGACTGAGGGGGACTAGAGAGGAAGGGTTGGGCCAGATGATTTCCGATTCAAAGGCCTCGGCAAAGCTGATCGCAGAGTGGCGGCTTTCTGAGCTGTGACAAAAACGGCAACTGGTCCCTGTTCCGCTACGGATTTTATTGTAGGGGGCTGCGGGGTCCAGGGTTTCGGTGACGGGAAAGTCCAATTCGGCCTTCACTGACCGGGTTTGAGAGATGCGGGTGCTGAATTCAACTATCTCTCCGCTGCTGCCCTCAGGGACCACCGTAATGACCAGGTCACCTTTAAAAATAAAAAGCCGGGGGCTAGAGGGATGGGGAGAGGGTTGGGCACTGGCGCTGCTGGTGCTGGCAATCAGCTCCAAGGGCCGGTCTAGGCTCTGTAAAAAGCAGGCCACAGTGACGGGCTTAGGCAGGGAGTTCAGAAGGCTCACCACATCTTCGACTCTATTTGGAGAGCCAGAGACCCCTTGTGGGGGAGAGCAGGGGCCAGCGGTCCTTTGAGGAGGGCTGCAGGCTTGCCCAGCCAAAGTGATGGCTGCTCCGATGAGCAGGCTGAGTAAAAAGATTCTGCTCTTCATCTTAGGGGCAGCCAGGGTTGTTGCCCCAGTCGGGAAGGTGACCTGGAGTGAAGCTAAAGCCACCGGGGTCCATTGGGATGTTCTCCACATTCCAGCAGCTTAAGTCCTGATCAAAACTGGTGGCCCCAAAAAACATATTGGCCATATTGGT
>SKYF01000069.1 GCA_007128005.1 Bdellovibrionales bacterium | reverse complement strand
GTGACTGGCGATAACCGCCAAAGACAAGGCGCCCGGCTCAAATCGAACGCAGGCGTACTTGAGCGGTACGTTGGAGTGAGATTTGAGACGAGCAACGCTGTATTTGGCGGTTTCGCGCCAGTCACTACATATCGGAATTAGATGAGTCCTTGTTGAGCAGGCGGTCCATCTGGTCAAGATGGTGGGAGAGGCGGGCCATGCTTTTGGCGACAATCTCCAAGCGGCGCAGACCGTCGAGTAGAGCTGGGATTTCGGCCATCTTTTGAGGGGTCTGGACGGCGGAGTCGATCAGTTGGGCTCTGAGCTCAGGAGACTGATGACGTAAGTCTGCAAGGAACTCCTCCCAGTCCTGGGTGACGGGGCTGGCAGAGGAGGATCTAAGCCAATCCAAGCTGGCATGGATGAGCGCTTGCTCTCGGTCGAGGATGTGCTTGGTGGTGGGGGTCTGGCTGAGCTGAGAAAAGTGAGAAGGCTGATCCATCTGGCGCTGAAAGCGGCCCAGGTGATCGAGGGCGTGAAGAATTTCAGCATGAAGTTGCTTGCCCTTCGGGTCTTCTGCACGCAGGGACAGTGAGGAGCAGTAGACATAGAGCTGTTCAATGGCCTCGGTGATCTCATCAAGCCCCTGGCGTGAATCCCCTTGCTCCAGCCGCAGCAGCTCCTGAGTGACGTCGATCAGGCTGAGGCGAGCTGGTTCCAAGTCGATCACTGAACCGGTTAAATTACGTTGGTTTAGTCGGCGAGTCAGGCGGTCTTGCTTTTCGGGAATCAGCTTTTGGATATTTTCTGCGATCTGCTGAGTGAAAGGCAAGCAGATGGCAATGCCTGCCAGGTTAAAGAGGGTGTGAAAAGTTGAAAGGGCAATCAGATCCGTGGCTGTGCCTTCAAAGATAAACTGGTTGACCAACCCTGTGGCCCACAGGAACAGGGGAAGAGAAACAAAGGCCACAAAGCCGGTGATGAGGTTAAAAAAGATATGGGCTAAGGCGGTTCTTTTGGCGGCTGTGTTGCTGCCGATGGAGCCCAAAGCCGACTTCACCGTGGTGCCAACGTTTTGTCCGATCACCAGAACGGCGGCCTGCTCGACGCTAATGGCATTGGCGGCCAAAGCTGTGAGGGTGGCCGCGGTGGCAGCACTGGAAGACTGCATAATCACTGTCATCACGATGCCCACAAAGAGCAAAACAAAGCGAGTGATCCAGCCCGAGTCACTAAAGCGCACCAGATCAATCTGTTCGGCAAGGCCGGCCATCCCACTTTGCAGCATATGAATGCCAAAAAATAAGAGGCCAAAGCCGGCTGCGGCCAGTCCCAAGTTGGCCAAAAAGCCCTTGGTGCTGATGCGCACAAAGGCCCCAATGGCAATGACCGGAAGAGCGATGGCGGTCAGGTTGAGTTTAAAGCCCAAAGTGGAGACAATCCAGGCGGTGGAGGTGGTGCCGAGGTTGGCCCCATAGATCACCCCGATGGATTGATAAAAAGGCATTAGCCCTGCGTTGACAAGGCCTATGGTGATCAACACCGTAGCACTTGAGGACTGCAGCAAAGCTGTGGTCAGGAATCCTGCCACCTGGGAGCGCAGCATAGTCTGGGTGAACTGGCGCAACAGATCGTGGAGCTTATGGCTGGCAGCTGCCTTCAGGCCCTCTGAAAGCAGCATCATCCCCAAAATAAAAAGGCCCAGGCCCCCAAAAAGCTCCGGCCAGTTGATGGGTTCCAGTGTTGTCGGGTCCATTAGATAAAGATGAGTATCACTCGGTTGCCGCGCAGGACTCTAAGCCCATTGCGCTGATCTTTTTTAAGATGCCTCAGAACATCAGTGGCACGGCGAACTGGAGTGCGGTTGACATCCAATATCACGTCTCCCACCGAGAGTCCCGAGCGAGCGGCGGGCGAACCCGACTCCACCTCTATCACCACAGGCTTGGGGTCTGAGAGCTGAGGCAACCTCATGTCTTGGGCCAGACGTCGAGAGTAGTCGGCCACCTTAAAGCCCAGATCAAAGGGAGCCTTTTGTCCCTCGTAGGTGGAGCCCGGAGCGGCTTGAGCTTGGGCGGCTTCCTGAGGATGTTCGCCGATCACCACAGCCAGAGTCCTCTCCTTTCCGGAGCGGATGACTTTGACCTCTGAGCGCTGCCCTGCAGCCGTGGCGGCAACAGCTCGGGTGAGGTCGCTGGGAGTTTTGATGGCTCGTCCACCAAACTCTATAATCAGGTCATAGGCCTCAAGCCCGGCTTTGGCTGCCGGTGAGTCCTCAACAACTTGAACCACCAAGGCCCCTTCTTTTTGAGGAAGGTTGTAGGCCTTGGCAGAGTCATCTGTGACGGGTGCCATTTGCACTCCCAAAAAGCCCCTTCGTACCCGGCCTTCCTTCTCCAGAGGTTCAAGTATGGCTTTTACATGATCTATGGGGATGGCAAAGCCAATCCCCTGGGCTCTGGCATCAATGGCTGTATTGACACCGATCACATAGCCCCTTGAGTCCACCAAGGGACCTCCGGAGTTGCCCGGATTGATGCTGGCATCTGTTTGGAGAAAGGGAAACAAATTTATCTCGTCGATCTCTCTGCCGATGGCGGAAATAATTCCCTTAGTCATTGTGTGGCCATGTCCATAGGGGTTGCCAAAGGCAGCCACCCATTCACCCACCTTGAGGTCCGAGCTGTTGCCAAGGGGGGCCACTGGTAAGTCTCGGGGGACGGATATTTTGATAAGTGCAATGTCGGTGCGGGCATCTCTGCCCACCACGGTGGCTTCAAAGAGCTCTCCTCTCTGGTCGTTGAGCTGCACCTGGATCACATCAGCCCGATCAATGACATGGTTGTTGGTGATGATGAGGCCGTCTTTGCGGATAATAAATCCAGAGCCCAGAGCCTGGGCGGGGCGTCGTTGCTGGGGCATCGGGCCCATAAACTGCTCAAAGAAATCGAAAAAAGGATCCCGAGGCATGCGGGGGTCTCTTTGGGGAGTTCGCGGCTGTTGGGATGTGGAGATGTTGACCACGGTGGGGTTGGTGACTCGGGCCAACTCGATGAACAGATTGCTGGGCAAGGGGTCAGACAATTGAAGTCGGGGCGCTGAGGGCTGTTGAGCTCTTGACCAGGATGTTGAAGTAAGAAAACTCAGCGCGGCTATTGCAACCAGCGCAGCTATTGCAATCAGCGGGGTTATTGCAACAAGCGCAACTATCGCTTTTGATTCCTTCGCTTTTTTATTGATCACCTTGCTCTCCTTCAACTCTACTTTAACTCTTAGCTCACTTGAATGTATTTGAGCTGCAGGTCTTTAATAACGTTGTCCAGAAGGTCTTTTTCCGGAGCCTCTAAATTGCCCTCAGTTTTAGTTCGCAGCAGAATCAGCATATCAATATTGAATCGGGCCAAGTTGAGATCTTTTTCCACCTTTTGGGTTTGCGGGTGGGGTTCCATGCCTAAGGCCATCACCGCCGATGAGGCCAGTGAAATTACCAGGGCTGAAAAGTTGGCCTCCAGTCGGGGCGGCTGAGTGGAATGATTTTTTTCTGTGGGAGTGTCTTCTGCCATAATTGGTGAACCTCATCTGTTGAATGGGTTTAAATGGGGTAGTGCCCCACCAGCCGCTCTATGCGGCGCTTCGTCTCTGGTTGGACCTGAAAGTAGCGGCTCCAGCCGGGTTTGGTCAAGGGATTGACCATGAACAAGTGGGCCTGAGAGACAGGGACCAGAAGGGGGAGTGTGCTGGCAAAACTTTGTAATTTCCACAACACTTCAGCCACAGCCTGGGAGTCCTCACTGATCTCTGAAGCCAGGGCGTCCAGTGCGTAGTAATTGCTCGGCCCTACGGAAAAGCGCAGCAGACCTGCGGCTAAAGGGGAGAGCAGCCAACTAAAAAAGTGGCCCTTGCGAGCAGAGTCCTGACTTTGGCGGATTCCCAGCAGAAGGCTCCAGAGACGGTCCAGGTGCCAAGCCATGGACATGATCAGATCGGTGAAGGAGGCTGCAACAGCAAAGGCAAATGTCTCCTGCCTTTGAATGGTGGCCAGCTGATAGGCCAAAACGGCTCTTAGTTCCCGCCGTGAAAAGTGATCCAAAAGCCCCTGGGTGAGGATGATTGAGGAGTGGTTCCAATTTCGCCCCAGGGCCAGGGCTTGAGGTGAAGGCTCCTCCAGCACAATGATCTGCGGCATGGGGATGCGGTGCTTTTTGCATAGCGCCTTGGTCAACTCAAGGGCTCCCCATGGGTCTCTCCCCTCAAGCCTTCGACCTGAAAAGAGCGAGAGAATGCGCAGGTCCGAGTAGAAGTAAACCAGGCTGTTGACGCTAAGAGCAATAACCAGAGCCCAAAGCAGTCCCTGGCGCCCTCCGAGGCTGTGGCCCGCAAGGAGAATGAGGCTTGCTAAGAGTAAAAGAAAAAACCAGGCCTTGGTCGAGCCGCTCATAAATTCATCTCCAATTCATCTCCAACCCATCTCAGATTTATCTCTCGTTCCATAGGCGTCAATTTCTAGTCGCCTGCTTCAATTCATGTCATACTGAGGCTCAAAATATAATTCATCATCAGGAGGACGGCAACTGTGGAGGTAGATATCTTGGCCCTCAATGAGGCCATCAAAAAGGAGAGTCAATTTGTCGAGAAAGCTTTAGGAGAGGTTCACAAGGTCGTGGTGGGGCAAACTGAGATGCTGGAGGGCATTCTCATTGGCCTGTTGACCGGCGGCCACGTGCTCCTAGAGGGGGTGCCTGGCTTGGCCAAGACCCTGACCATCTCCTCGGTGGCTCAGTCGATCTCCCTGGGCTTTCAGCGCATCCAGTTCACTCCGGATCTGTTGCCCACAGACTTGATTGGCACGATGATCTTTAATCCCAAGACCGGGGAGTTTGCCCCTAAAAAGGGTCCCATTTTCACCAACATCGTCCTTGCCGATGAGATCAATCGCGCTCCAGCCAAAGTGCAGAGCGCTCTGCTTGAAGCCATGGCCGAAAAGCAAGTGACGATAGGTGATGCCACCTACCCTTTGGAGAAGCCCTTCCTTGTGCTGGCGACACAAAACCCCCTGGAGCAAGAGGGCACTTATCCCCTGCCCGAGGCCCAGCTCGATCGCTTTATGTTTAAGATGCTGGTGACCTACCCTAAAAAGGAAGAGGAGCTGGAGATTCTAAATAAAATGTCTGTGGACGAACTGCCGGAAATCCAAGCGGTGATCAGTAAAGAGGAGTTGATGCGGGCTCGAAGCAGGATAAATGAAATTTATGTAGATGAAAAAATCAAAAACTACATAGTTGAAATTGTCATGGCCACTAGAAAACCCAAGGATTATGGTTTGGCCTCTTTGGAGAGCTTGCTTTCTGTGGGAGGGTCACCTCGAGCAACCATCAACTTGACGAGAGCGGCAAAGGCCCATGCCTTTTTGCGGGGCCGGGGTTATGTGACTGCTGACGATGTGAAGGCCATTGCCTATCCAGTGCTCCGTCACCGACTGATTCTCAGCTACGAGGCCGAGGCTGAGAGTGTCACCAGTGATCAAGTGATTAGGGATATTTTCAACCAGATTGAGGTGCCTTGAGTTGAGCCTGCCGCCAGAGATCCTCAAAAAAGTCAAACTGCTGGAGATCAGCACTCGCAAAATGGTCAACAACCTTTTTGCGGGAGAGTACAACTCCGCCTTCAAGGGGCAGGGGATGACTTTTTCTGAGTTTCGTGAGTATGTGCCGGGCGATGATGTGAGAACCATATCTTGGCCGCTGATGGCCCGCACGGGCAAAGCCTATATTAAAAAGTTTGATGAAGAGCGCGAAATGACCTTGATGTTGGCGGTGGATGTCAGTGGGTCACAGGATTTTGGCTCTGCCGATTATTTTAAAGGTGAGGTCATCACTCATATCGCAGCACTCCTGAGTTTTAGTGCCAATAAAAACAAGGACCCTGTAGGCCTGTTGCTATTTTCAGATCAGGTGGAGCACTATGTACCCCCCAAAAAAGGCGTGGGGCAGGTGCACAGAATTTTGCGAGATTTATATTACTTCCAACCCAGGTCTCGAAGGACCAAGATTGCTCCGGCCTTGGAGCATCTCCTGGGTGTCTTAAAGAAAAAAGCCAATGTCTTTTTATTCAGTGATTTTCTGGATTCTGGATTTGATGCCCCTTTGCGCATGATGGGCAAGCGCCATGACTGTGTGGCCGTGTTGGTCCGAGATCCCGCCGAACTTGAGTTGCCTTCGATGGGTTTGGTGGACCTACACGATGCGGAGACCGGGGAGGTTGTGACAGTCGACACTTCGTCGACCTTGTTTCGCCAACAGTATCGCAAACACATGCTGAAGAACTGGGAAAACTGCGATGTCGAGCTGATGCGGGCCCAAGTGGATCGCATTGAGGTGCGCACCGATCAGGATTTTGTGGCTCCCCTGATACAGTTTTTCCAGAGGAGAAACCGACGGTGAAACAGGAGCAGCAGTATTTGGTTCCCTGGACGTGTGATTGGATGGGCCCCAGGCCAGGGGGATCGCAGGAGCTTGAGCAGTGGACGGTGGGAGATGTCTTTCAGTTGAGCTGTCGGGGCGAGCCCATCGGTCGGCCACTGAAAGCCGATGCTCAGTTTGTGTTTCCTCAAAGAGACCAGGCCTATAGCTTGCATGTTTTGGAGGTCATTGAAAGTGAGAGCACCTATGCGCGCTTTTGGGTGACGGGCTACAGGCCGGGGGCCCATCAGAGCTCCGAGTTGAAGTTGGTCGATTCCAGTGGACAGGCTGTGGCTGTTGAGCCTCTGGAGTGGGAGATTCACTCTGTGATCGCTCAACAGGAGGAGGCCAGTCCTTATCCACCCTATGGGCCCTATTTGCTGTCGACCCCCTGGAGCTATTGGGCCTCTTGGGTGCTGGCCCTTGTGGCCTTTTTAGCTCTTTTTGGCTGGAGGTGGAGAAGGTGGAGTCAGCGCAGGTTTTGGCGCGCAGAGCTCCAGAGTCAAGGGCGGGCCCAAACCCCCTACGTGCTTTTTCACCGGGAGCTTAGAGCTCTGCGGCGCAGGCTCGAGCAAGGCCTTGTTCAAGATGTGGGGTTGTTGCGGGAGGCTTTTTTGCTCTACCTGGCTCGATCCCTCTTGGTCCCAGCCCACCGCCAGAGCTTTCGACAGACACTGAGAGAGTTAAAGTCTCAGCGGCCAAAGCTCTATCGAGCTCTGCACCCCGCTCTTCAGTCTTTAGATAAGGAGCTTAAAAAAGCCCAAGATTTGGATGTGCTTCAGCGGCAGGATTTTGCCCAGTTGCTGGAGATCTCCGGGCGCTTGGTGGACCAATTGGAGGAGGGGTTTAAGGACAAATGACTTGGTATTCTCCCTGGGCATTTTTGCTTTTGATTGTCTTAGGTCTGTTGACCCTGTGGAGCTTTGTCGCTCATCAGCGGCGCAGGCCCTCCTTGCAGTTCAGCTCACTGTCGTCTTTGCGGCAAGTGCCTAGGGGACTGCGCAGTCATTTGATCTGGCTCCCCTTGATTTTAAAAATATTCGGATTAGCTCTGGTGATCTTGGCTTTGGCCCGCCCTCAAAGAGCCGATGTGACGGTTCAGCGCAGTGTGGAGGGGATTGATATTGTACTGGTCTTAGATATTTCCGACAGCATGCTGATTGAGGATATGCAACCAGAAAACCGCCTGGAGGCGGCCAAGTCCTTTATCCGGGACTTTATTGCGGGGCGAACCTCTGACCGCATTGGGCTTGTGGTCTTTGCAGGTGAGGCCTACACCCGGGTGCCCTTGACCTTGGACTACGAGATGCTTTTGCAGAACGTAGAGGACGTGGTGATCACTCGCAACATTAAAATGGGCACGGCCATTGGCATGGGTTTGGCGACAGCCGTGGCTCGTCTTAAAGAGTCGACCGCAGAGAGTCGGGTGATTATTTTCCTCACAGATGGGGAAAACAACACCGGCACCATCGACCCCCTGACAGCTTTAGATATGGCCAAGGGCTACGGTTTGAGGATTCATGCCGTGGGAATTGGGCGTGACGGCCAGGCCCAACTGCCCGTCTATATGCAGGATGCTCGAGGACAGAGAGTCAAAAGGTATCGACCCATCTACTCTCAGATCAATGAGGAGCTCTTAAAAAAAATGGCAGGCGATACCGGAGGAGCTTTCTTTCGTGCCAACACCACCGACGCTTTGGCCGGAGTGTTTAAGGAAATTGACCGCTTGGAGAGGACCGAGATACAGGTCAATGAGTTCACCCGCTATGAGGAACTGTTCCCACCTTTTCTTAAGTGGGGCTTGGGTGTTTATGCCTTGGGGATACTGCTTGGTCGCAGCTGGTTGAGGAGGAACCCATGAGTCCCTTTCGCTGGGCATCGGTGGAGTGGCTTTACTGGCTTCCTGTAGTGCCCCTAGTGGTGGTCTTTTTCTGGTGGCTGATGAAAAGGCAGGCAGGCCAGCTCGCCCGCCATGTCAGCTCCCGACTTCTGCCCTTTATGCAGGCCTCCCTGCACCCCAATAAACGCAAGTTGAAACTCGTTTTAGAGGCCTTTGTCATAGCCTTGCTGGTTTTGGCCCTGGCCCGCTTGCAACTGGGACAGCAGGAACGGGAGTTGAAGAGTCAAGGCGTTGAGGTCATGCTGCTTTTGGATTTGTCGCGCAGCATGTTGGCAGAGGACGTCAGGCCCAGTCGCCTGGAGTTGGCCAAGCGGGAGATTGGGCGCTTTCTAGATCTCAGTACCGGAAATCGTGTGGGCTTGGTTATTTTTGCGGGCTCGGCGGTGGCTCTCGCACCTCTGACCACGGACTTTTCGGCTCTTAAGATGTACATGGACTCTTTGAGTCCTGACTCTGTTCCCACCCAGGGCACCAATTTTTACAGTGCTTTGAGTGAAGCCCATGAGGCCTTTATTCGCAGCCGAGAAAGAGATGAGCACAATGCCGTGGTCACTCGAGTGGTGGTGATGGTCTCTGATGGAGAGAATCACGAAGAGGAGGCCACTCGTCTTGTGCGTCAGATGGTCAGCGAGAACATTCGAGTCTTTACGGTGGGAGTGGGAACGGCTCAGGGCGGACCCATTCCCCTGCGTGATCAGAGAGGGCATTTGCGTGGACATCACCGCGACAGAGAGGGCAATGTGGTCGTGACCACAGCAAACCCCGAGGCCTTGCAGAATTTGGCCCGGGAGGGAAGGGGTTCTTATTATCATATGACCTTCGGTGGGGATGCTATGCAGCGCTTGAGCAATGACTTGCGCTCTTTGGAGCAGAGTCAATTTGAAAGCACCCAGATCTTGGATTGGGATGAGCGCTACCAGATATTTTTAGTCTTTGCTCTTCTGTTTGCCTTTATTGAGTTGAGTTTAGGGGAGAGGCGTCCCCAAGCCCGTCTGTGGCGGGGCCGTTTTGAGGTGGGGGAGTCATGAAAGGCGTTGCACTTGTTTGGTTTGCAATCTTCTGTGTGAGCCAGGCTCAGGCCCTCACTCCCTCTGTGGTGAGGCAAAACAACCGAGCTGTGGAGGGCTTGCTGTCCCAAGACAGCGAGGAGTCTGTGGGCCTGCTTTTACAGGGATTGGAAAAAGAGCCCTTTTCCTTTGAGTTGAGGATGAACCTAGGGCTTGCTTATTTGGCTCGCGAGGACTTTCAGCGGGCCGAAGGGGAGTTCCTAGCCGCAGTGGAACTGTTTGAGGAAAATCCTGATCAACAGTTTCAGGCCCTGTTCAATTTGGCTTTGACGAGGACTTTTCTCAACAACTTGGATGGAGCACTGAAGGCCTATCAGCAAGCCTTGATCTTGTACCCAGACTCCCTTGAGGTCAAAAAAAATATAGAGCTTTTGTGGCAGATGGAGGGCAGTGGCCAGGGAGAGGGCGAGTCTGACCCCGATCAAGAGGGGGATGGAGATGGAGATGGAGATGGAGATGGCCAAGATGATAATGACTCTGACAGGGACTATCAGCAGAGCCCTCAGCCGCAGGAGTTTCAAAGTCAGCAGTTGAGCCCCGATGATGTGAGGCGAATTTTAGAGGAGCTCCGAGCGCAAGAGCAGGCCATTCGGGCTAAGGAGCTGAGCCAGCAAGCCAAAGACGCAGCGGGTGGAAATGATTGGTAGGAAATGACTGGTAGGAGGGTTGAGATGATGAACTGGAGGTTTTTCCTAGTTGCTTTGGTCCTGTTCTTTCAAGGGGGGTGGGCACAGGCGACAGTTCGCGTGACGGCCGAGGTGGACCGCAGTCGTATGAGTTTGGGAGACAGTTTTACTTATACAATTCGCATCAGCAGTGAGGAGGCTGTCGAGGTGAGTGATCCACGCCTGCCCTCTGTGACGGGCTTGGAGCTGATCAACTCCTGGCGAGGGTCTGAGAGCCGGAGCACTTTTGAAGGGGGGCGCTTTCGTGTCGAACAGAGCCAGAGTTTTAACTATCTCTTTGTCACTCAGCGAGAGGGGCCAGTCAGTGTGGGCTCTGCCGAAGTGGTAGTCAATGGTGAGAGTTATCGGACAAGTCCAGTGACTGTGGAAGTGAGGCCAGCAAGACCTGGGCAGCAGGCCCCTCCTACTCTTCCTCCTCGGGCGGGTCGGCCGCCTGACCCCTTTGGCTCCGCTTTTGGAGATGTGGAGGAGCTGTTCGATCAGTTGCTCCGGCGCAGAGCCCCTCCGGGCTTTCGCAGTGAGCCGGTCAACCCAGAGGAGGCCTTTTTTATTCAGGTGGAAGTGGATAAAACTGAAGCCTATGTGGGAGAGCAGATCACTGCCAGTTGGTATCTTTACACCAGAGGACATATACGGGAGATCGACACCCTTGAGTACCCCAGTGTGCATGGATTTTGGAAAGAGGATATTGAGATGGCCACTCGCCTGAACTTTGAGCAAGAGGTGGTCAACGGAGTGGCCTATCGCAGAGCCTTGCTGGCCAGTTACGCCCTCTTTCCCATGACTGAAGGTACCCTTGAGGTGGATTCCTACAAAGCTAGGTGCACGGTGGTGATGCCGGGTGATTTTGGCTTGGGTCGCCCCTATCAGTTCACCAAGGCGAGCCAGCCTGTGCCCATTCGAGTCAAACCTCTGCCTCTAGAAGACAGGCCTTCAGACTTTGCCGGAGCAGTTGGTCAGTTTTCGATGACAGCCCAAGTGGACCGTCAGCAGGTGAAAGCCCACGAACCCGTTGTGCTGAGGCTTCATGTGCAGGGTCGAGGCAACGCCAAGTTGATTGATCTGCCTCCGCTGAATTTGCCGGAGTCTTTAGAGCTCTATGACAGCAAACAGGAGGCCGAGTTCTTTCGCGATGGCAGATCGGAGAAGACTTTTGAGCTTTTGCTCATCCCCCGCCAGGCAGGGGAGATTGAGTTGCCTTCTATTTCCATGAGTGCTTTTGACCCCCAACTCAGTCAGTACTACCAGTTTCAGACCGAACCCATCACTTTGACGGTTCTGCCGGGGGAGGGTTCAGAGCAAGGGCCTTTGGCCAAGAGCTTTTTGGCGGGTGATTCTGGTCGTTCGTCAAGAGCGACAGGGCTCGTTGCACCTGAGATCATTCTTCAGTGGCGACCGTCGAGGGCGGGTCTGGCAGGAGTTTCTCCTTGGCTTGTCTGGCCGGGAGTTTATTTGGGAGTTTTGGCTCTGCTGGGTTGGAGAGCCCATGTGGAGTGGGGCTGGCGCAGGGGAAAAAAGGACCTCAGAAGAATCCTTCAGTTACGTCTGCAAAAGGTGAACTCGCTTTTAGGCAAAGGGCAGTGGAGGGCTGCCTCCGTGGAGATGACAAACTTGCTCTATCAGATTCTCGGTGAAATTTCTGGACAGGGAGGGGCGAGTCAGGAGTTGCACAAGCTGCTGGCCGAGGGGCCTCCCAGTTTGCGCAGGGAGTTGGGTGAGGAGCTGGAGCAGATCCTGGACAGGCTGGCAACTCTAAGTTTTGCCCCTGAAGAAGTTGTGGGCCAGCTTAAGAGTGAAGATCAGCTCAAGAAGCTGGTCGAGCGCACACGGAAGGCTTTGATCAGGGCTATTGAACTCACAGATCTAGAGGAAGAGTATCAGGGGACCAAAGTCGGGTCGAGGGAGCTCTAGTGAGGTACAGTTTTTTCCTTCAGGCCTGGTCGGTATGGCTTGCTGTTGCTGAAAATTTGGGTTTAAGTTAGACTTTGATTTAGAGTTCTTGAGGGAGGGATTTCATGAATAAGATTCGCTTCACAGTGTTTTTGACCTCTGCACTTTTCTTTTCCACAGCTTGTAGCACGATTCAGAGGTCCACTGTTTCCGGGGACTCAAGCGATGTCAGGGTGGTCGGAGAGCCTGTTCTTATAGATGGTCGTGAGGTTTCCAGTGAAGTCATTGTGTCTTTGTACGATGAGAACTATGAGAGCTCTTTTAGTCCCATAAGGATGGATTACAATCAGGATGTTCAGCGCTGGCTGAACTTCTTTCAGGGGCGGGGCGCAAGACATATGAATGTCTACCTTGAGAGAGCCTCACGCTACCGTCCCTTGATGCAGAGTATTTTACGCGAATATGGCTTACCAGAGGATCTTTTTTACATCGCCTTGATTGAATCTGGGTTTAGTCCGAGAGCCTACTCTCACGCTTCGGCTGTGGGTTACTGGCAGTTTATTCGGGGCACTGGCTTGCGCTATGGGCTCAAAATAGATGGGCATGTGGATGAGCGTAGAGATCCAGTGCTCTCAACCAGGGCTGCTGCTGAGTACTTTCGCGCCCTTTACAGTTTGTTTGGGGACTGGCACTTGGCCATGGCGGCCTACAACACCGGAGAGAACCGTGTTCAGCGCTTGCTCTTACAACACCGAACCAGAGACTTTTGGGAGTTGGCCAGGGTCTCTCGTCTGCCTCGAGAGACGAAAAACTATGTTCCTAAATATATCGCTGCCGCCATGATTGCCAAGGATCCCGCCAAGTACGGCTTTGATTCTGTCGAATACCAAGACCCAATCAGCTATGAGACTGTGAAGGTGGAGCAGCCCGTGAGTTTGAGGACTTTGGCCGGGCACATAGGTTTAACTTATGAGGATTTAAAGGCTCTCAACCCCAAGTACCGAGGCGACTACGTGCCCATGTATGCGGATCGAGAGACCTTCTTGCGAGTGCCTCCAGGTCGAGTTCAGCAGGCCGTGGCAGCAATTCCCAGGAGTTTTTCCGAGCCGCCGGCAGTCGTCCACAGCGATTACGAAATCTATCGAGTCCGACGTGGAGACACTCTGTCTCACATTGCCCGCCGTTATCGCACGACAGTTCCAAATCTCAGGCGCCTCAACAACCTCAATCAACGTGGTTTGATCCGAGTGGGACAGCGATTAAGAGTGCCTGCTAGAGGTGGGGTAACGACGGTGGCTGCGAATCCAACTGGGGGTCGGTCTACGACCTCTGCCCAGCCCTCCTCGGCTGAGGCCCCCGCCTTTCACACTGTGCGCCGTGGAGAAAATCTGACCCTGATTGCCCGCCGCTACGGTGTTTCGGTCAATGAGTTGCTGCGCTTAAACAACTTATCCACTCGTTCAATTATCCGGGCTGGAGATCGTATCAGGATTCGTGAAATCCAAGACCAGCAGGAAGAGGCAAGTCATGGCAGCTCTCACGTTGTGCGCCGAGGGGAAAACCTCACCTCTATTGCTCGTCGCTACAACACCACCGTGCAGGAGCTTCGCAGGGTCAATAATATCCCACACCGCGCCGTGCTTCATGTGGGTAGGGTTTTAACGATTCCTGGCAACCAACCCGTGGTCCACCGAGTTCGGCGAGGAGAAACTCTGTCGCAAATTGCCCGTCGCTACAATGTCTCCACGCAAAGGCTGGCCCAGGCCAATGATATCAATAATCGCTCTCGCATCATGGCTGGAGCGGAGTTGGTGATTCCTCAGTAATCGCTCTTGCATCCACCAGGCTCGCTGATTATGGCTGGAGCGGAGCTGGTGATTCCTCAATAAGTTTAAGATTTTGATCGATGTTTTGCGCCAGCTCTAAGAAGGCCTCAGACTCCTTGCTTTGGGGGTGGCTCTCCACAATAGGAAGGCCCGCTTCGGAGCTTAGGGCCACATGGGGGTGAAAGGGCACAGTGGCCAGCTTCTTAAGGCCCTTGGCATCCAAGTATCCATTTAGATCTCCTGGAGGAAACAGCTGAATCTTGTCCTGGCCATCGGGACTCATTAGATAGGCCATGTTTTCCACTGCTCCCAATATGGGAATGCGTAGGCGCTCAAACATATCCACGGCCTTTTTAGCATCGATCAGGGCCATATTCTGTGGAGTGCACACCACCACGGCTCCTGAGACGGGCACCTTTTGCGCCACAGTGAGGGCCACGTCCCCTGTTCCTGGGGGCAAATCAATCACCAGGTAATCCAGTTCTCCCCAGGCCACATCGCGAAAGAACTGATCCATGGCCTTAAACAGCATGGGGCCCCGCCAAACAACGGCAGCGGCCTCATCAACCAAAAAGCCAATGCTCATTAATCTCAAACCTGAGCGCAGAATGGGTTGGATTTTACCCTGCTCATTCACCTCTGGCCTTTGGTTGAGGGCACCCATCATCCGGGGGAGGCTCGGCCCATAGATATC
>SKYF01000153.1 GCA_007128005.1 Bdellovibrionales bacterium | reverse complement strand
CTTCTCTCGCCCGGGCTCTGATAAAATAAAGGCAGAAGAAAATCGACGCCGTGGAAGTACTGTCCCTGGGCCACTGAAGTTAAAATGCCGAGAAGCTCGTCTGGGTTCACACCCCTCTGTTCACAAGAGGCCTTGAGTTGCTGGGCAATGGCCTGACGGCCTTCATCTTGATAGATCACCTCTCTGGGCGGAATCAGGTGGACTTGACTGAGAGGGGACTGGCTCCTCTGGGTTGCAGGATCAAAGAGCTTTATACTCTCAATGTTGTCGCCAAAGAGCTCCAGCCTGACCGGCCAGGGGTGAGCCGGTGAATAGATGTCAACGATGCCGCCGCGGCGGGAGTAGGTTCCCACATCGTCTACCAAGGGAACGCTCTGATAGCCCATTTCCTCGAGGATAGTGAAAATTTCGGGTGGCAGGTCTTCTTGAAGGGCAAAACTCCAGCTATGGTCCTTTAAAACTTCTGGTGGCAGGCTGGCTTGGCTTAAGGCCTCAATGGAGGCTATAAAAACCTCCCCTGCTTTTGCTTGCTGAGCTTGATGACACCAGCTGAGCCGCTGACCCATGACTTGGCGAGCAGGGTAAAGCCCAGAGTAGGGATCGACATCGTAAGCGGGGAGACAAAAGGTTGGGACATTGGGGTCGAAAAAGGCGATGGAGGCCCTCAATCTCTCCACATCAGAGGGGTTGGGCAAAACCACCACTTGAGGCCACGTTGACTCGTCCACTTGAAGGCAGAGCAGAGTTGCCAGTGCTGTCATGGAGTTGGTTCCCACAATTTCATGGCGTTTGGAGGGGGACTTCAGCTGCCGACTCAAAGTCGACTTAAGGGCAAAGGGTAAATTTTCAATATTCAAAGCCATAATAACTCAATGCATTAGCAAATGGGCCCCGCTCCAGACGGGCCAAGATATTCTCTTGGAATCTCAACATCGCCTTTGTATATATAGGAGGATCTTCAACTTGAACACATAATGCTTCGGAGCAGCTCATGTATCAACTGGTGCCGGTCTTGGCATTGTCCGTCTTTGTTGCGCTTTTTGGCCTTTTGCTGGTTTTTTTGGCCTCCCGTTTTGGGCCGCGAACGAAGCCCTCTGCAGTCAAGCAGTCCTCTTATGAGTGCGGACTGGAAGTTGAAAAGTCGACAACCACCAAAATCCCCATCAAATACTACCTAACGGCTATTCTCTTTATCCTCTTTGATATTGAGATTATTTTTATGTACCCCTGGGCTCTGGCCTTTGGCGACTTTATCCAGGCAGGGCATGGCCTGTATATTTTCTCTGCGATGGGGGTTTTTCTGGCGATTTTTGTGTTTGGACTGTTTTGGGAAATTAAATCACGCGCCCTGGATTGGGATTAACTATGGGTACAGACATTTTAGAGATCTCTATCAACTTTGCGAAAATGGTGGCCATATTCTTATTGATGGTCCAATTGGTGCCTCTCTTGGTGTGGGTGGAGCGCAGGGGTTCAGCCTTAATTCAAAATCGACTTGGCCCCAACCGGGTGGGTCCATTGGGATTAACCCAACTCTTGGCCGACGCGGTGAAATTTCTGACCAAAGAGGAGTTTGTTCCAGCAAAAAGTCATCGATTTTTATTTTATCTGGCCCCAATTGTAGCTCTTCTGCCAGCGGCAGTGGCTTTCAATGCCATTCCTCTCAGTCACCCCATAGAGGTGGAGGCCTTTGAGTGGCTAGGGCACACATGGGGACCCTACACCTTTTTATTTCAGGGCTACGAAATAGGCATAGGCATTGTGTTTGTCTTGGGCGTTTCCTCCCTTGCGGCCTATGCTTTACTTCTTGCGGGCTGGGCATCCGACAATAAGTACTCCCTGATCGGGGCGCTGAGGGCCTCAGCCCAGATGATCAGCTACGAATTGGCTTTAGGTTTATCGATTGTGGGTATTTTATTGGTGTTTAATACTTTTTCCTTTTCTGAGATGGTCTCTCAGCAGGTGGGTCCCCTAAGCTTTATGTTTTTTGGTCAGGAAGTGAGCATTCCCTTTTTGCCCAACTGGGGGATTTTCTTTCAGCCTCTGGGGGCGATCTTATTGTTAGCCGCAGTCTTTGCTGAAACCAATCGGCTTCCCTTCGATTTGCCGGAAGCGGAAGCAGAGCTAGTGGCGGGCTACCACACTGAGTACGGTGGCATTAAAATGAATATGTTTTATATCGGGGAATACGGTCATATGTTGGTGGCCTCAGCCCTGATGGTGACATTCTATTTTGGAGGCTATCATATCCCCTTTATCACTCCAGATCAGATCAATGAGTTTTTCTCAGGGCGAGGCCATGGAGCAACCCAAGCTAGCCTGTTGACGGCCCTGGTTTTACACTTGAGCTTCTTTGCGAAGATCGCAGTTTTTTTATGGGTCTTTGTGTGGGTGCGGTGGACCTTACCCCGCTTTCGCTATGACCAGCTGATGGATCTGGGCTGGAAGACAATGTTGCCTTGGGCTCTGGCCAACACCATCATTACGGCCATCCTGGTACTTATGATGAGAAGTAGCTGGAGTTAAATACTATGGAAATGTCCTCAATTCTTTTTTACCTATTGGCTGCAGCCACACTTTTTTTTGGCTTCAGAACAATTACTGTCGCCAATCCGATTTTTTCGGCCCTCAATCTGGCGCTCACCATGATCACTTTGGCCGGGATATTTTTTATGCTTGATGCCTACTTTATCGCCGGCGTGCAGCTCGCAGTGTATGCAGGGGCCGTGATGGTCCTTTTTGTTATGGTGTTGATGCTGTTTGATCTCAGTGGAGAGGCGAGGGCTTTTAGCAGAGGAATGATGAGCGGAATTCTCAAGGTGGGGGGAGTCAGCTTGTTCGGTATCATTGTCATTGCGACCATTATGGGCTCGTTTTCCAATATTTTGGTCATTGACTCCGGTGAGGCGGCTGCAGGCCAGGCCTTGGTTCAGCCCACTACAAGGGACTTGGCCGTTGTTCTCTTCTCGCGCTATCTGTTGGCCTTTGAGCTCTTGGGCCTGTTGCTGCTGGTGGTCGCTGTTGGTGTGGTGGCCGTGTCTAGAATTAAGGGAGGAACCCATGCCCGGGATTGAGCACTATTTAATTCTATCCGCGCTGCTCTTTGGTTTGGGCATGGTTGGAGTCATGGTGAGAAAAAATGTCATTGTGATTCTAATGAGCATTGAGTTGATGCTCAATGCGGTCAATCTGAGCTTTGTAGCCTTCAGTCACTTCAATGCCGACGTGAAGGGTCAAGTGATGGTCTTTTTTGTGATGACTGTGGCAGCTGCTGAAGCTGGAGTGGGCTTAGCCCTTGCGGTGGCAGTTTACAAAAAGTTCAAAGAACTCAACATTCGCTTTTTCGAGCAACTTAGAGGCTAGGGATCTATGACAGAACAAATTCTCATTGCCACTCTCATTTTAGCTCCATTAATTGGGTTTTTTATCAACGGTCTGCGCTTTCGCAGTCCAAATGGGGTGCTGGCGGGCTCCATTGCAAGTGTAGCTGCAGGGATTTCCTTCCTTGCTTCGGTGCTTTTGGTTTTACGCCTTGTTGATATGCCCAAAGAGGCCCGGCAGATCACGGCCCACTTTTTTGATTGGATCCGGGTGGGAGACTTTTCTGTGCCGGCCAGTTTTTTGGTCGACCCTATAAGCGCCATTATGATTTTAGTGGTCACGGGAGTGGGGACCCTCATCCATATCTTCAGTATCGGCTATATGTCCCACGACCCCCGTCCCGCCAAGTACTTTGCCTATCTGAATTTGTTCCTATTCAATATGTTGCTTTTGGTGCTGGGCGACAACCTGCTGATTATGTTTGTGGGCTGGGAAGGAGTGGGACTCTGTTCTTATCTGTTGATTGGATTTTGGTTTACAGACAGGGAGAAAGCGGCCGCAGGAATGAAGGCCTTTATCACCAATAGAATTGGGGATGCGGGCTTTTTGTTGGGGATCTTCACGTTATTTTTTGCCTTTGGCACAGTGGACTTTGCCGAGCTGGCTTCGCGTATGCCCGAAGTGGCGGAAGTGGGTTGGACAGGCCCCATAGCTCTGGCCTGTCTCTTTCTCTTTATCGGCGCGACTGGAAAGTCAGCTCAAATTCCTCTTTATGTGTGGCTGCCGGATGCCATGGCCGGCCCCACCCCAGTTTCTGCGCTGATTCATGCGGCCACTATGGTGACAGCTGGGGTCTATATGATTGTGCGCATGAGCCATGTCTTTGTTCTGGCCCCCAATGTAATGATGCTGATAGCAGTGGTTGGCGCTTTGACAGCCCTACTGGCAGCTCTGATTGGCTTTACCCAGAATGATATTAAAAAAGTTCTCGCCTACTCGACAGTGTCTCAGCTGGGCTTTATGTTTTTAGGCGTTGGAGTGGGCGCTTTTATGCCGGCTATGTTTCACTTGATGACCCATGCTTTCTTTAAAGCCCTGATGTTTTTGGGCTCGGGAAGTGTCATCCATGCCATGCATGAGGAGCAAGACATTCGCAAAATGGGAGGGCTGTGGAAGCTGATGCCCATCACCCATGCCACCTTTGTGGTGGGCTGGCTGGCCATTATTGGCATGCCCCCCTTTGCCGGATTTTTTAGTAAAGATGAGATCCTCTGGTACACAATGACCGGCAATATGGGCCACCCCATATTGTGGCTGATCGGTATACTGGCCGCCGTCGGCACGGCCTTTTATATGACCCGATTGATGTGTCTGGTTTTTTGGGGCCAAAGCCGGGTCGACAGCAAAGTTCACCCCCATGAAGCCCCCCTCAATATGACCCTTCCCCTGATTGCCCTCGCCGTTTTGTCCGCCATAGGGGGCTGGATTGGGATTCCCCATGCACTTGCACAGTTTATCCCCGGTCACCCCCCTCATTTGTTGGGAGACTGGATTAAGCCAGCCTTAGTGCCACTGAGTCTGGATCCTGGCTCAGACCTTCTGGAATTGATTCTAATGGGGGTGTCTGTGAGTTTGGCTGGGATTTCTGCCTGGTTTGCCTATGACAGCTATCTTAAGAATCCTTCGCGGCCGGCGGAACTTGCGAAGAGACTGGGGCGAGGCTACGAAGTCGTGGCCAACAAGTACTATGTGGACGAGTTCTATTTTGGCAGGATTGTGAACCCCCTCATCGCCCTGAGTAAGGGCCTTTGGGCCTATGTGGATGTGAATTTTATTGATAAGGCCACGTACTTTTTGTCTGACTTAGTGGCTGGGGGAGGAAGAGCTTTGAGGTCCCTTCATGGTGGGAATTTACAGCAGTATGCCATGTATATTGTTCTTGGTTTGGTTGTGGCTTTGATCTACGTAATGATTTGATGGAGTCAAAGATGTTGTTGTCAGCTTTAGTGTTTTTGCCGCTGGTCTACGCAGTCATTATAGGTGTCTTGCCTAAAACCAGCTGGATTCGTCCAACGGCATTGGGTCTATCCCTACTCCATTTTGTGTTGGGACTGGCGATCTTTTTGGACTTTGAAAAAGGAGTGGCGGCACTTCAGCTGGTTGAGCAAAGGCAGTGGCTTCCTCAGTTTGGAATTTCTTATTTCCTAGGTATTGACGGCATTTCCCTTTGGCTGGTGATTCTCACTTTGGCAATCACTCCACTGGTCATTCTCGGCAGCTGGACCAGCATTGAGAACAAGTTAAAGACCTTCCATGTCAGTATTTTTGCTCTACTTACAACGATGTTGGGCAGCTTTTTGGCCATGGATGCCATCTTGTTTTACATCTTTTTTGAAGCCTCTCTAATTCCTATGTACTTCATGATAGGTATATGGGGTGGTTCGCGAAGAATCTATGCAACGGTGAAATTCTTTATCTATACTATGGTGGGCTCTCTACTGATGCTCGCTGCCATTATTGTTCTGATGCTAATGACCAAGGCTCAGTTGGGTGGACAGATGAGTGCGAGCCTGTTGGATTTTTATCAGCTGCAAATTGGCTTTGTGGCGGGAGAGTTTTTTACCACTCAAACGCTCCTGATGTTCGCCTTTGCCCTGGCTTTTGCCATCAAGGTACCAATGTTTCCCTTTCACACTTGGTTGCCTGATGCCCACGTGGAAGCCCCAACCCCGGGATCTGTGATCTTGGCAGCAATTATGCTCAAAATGGGCAGCTATGGATTTATGCGTATGGCTTTTCCTCTCTTTCCCGATGCCGTAGAGTACTGGGCATGGCTGTTTGTTTTTGCCTCAGCCCTTGGAATTGTCTATGGCGCTTTGGTGGCCATGGTTCAGCCCGATATGAAGAAGCTGGTCGCCTACTCCTCAGTCTCCCACATGGGCTATGTGATGTTAGGTCTGTTTGCCTTCAACATCTTTGGAATGACCGGAGGCCTTTATCAGATGTTAAATCACGGTATCAGCACCGGGGCCCTGTTCTTGTTGGTGGGTATGATTTATGAGCGGACCCACAGTCGGCAGATTGCGGATTATGGAGGTTTGGCTCAGGCAGCACCCTGGTTTAGCATCGTGTTTTTGATTGTCACCATGTCGAGTATTGCGGTTCCTTTGACAAACGGCTTTGTCGGAGAGTTTTTGATTCTTCTTGGAGCATTTGGTGCCAGCAAGGTCTATGGGGTGATTGCAGTCACAGGGGTTGTCTTGGGGGCTGCCTATATGTTGTGGATGGTAAAGCGAGTCTTTTTTGGTCCCTTGAGCCCGATGCTTTCCAAGTACAAGCCGGAGCAGTTAGACATGAACCTGCGAGAGAGAGTGTTGATGGCACCCCTAGTGATCCTCATCTTCTGGATGGGCATCTTACCTAATCACTTTTTGGATTGGTCCAAGGAAAGCATAGAGCACTTGGTGAACAACCGCTATGGCTATGAGTTGAGTATTCATGAAAAGGATGGCCACAATGGACGTTAATTTTGGTCTGTTTGACCTGTGGGTTGTCAGTCCTTTAATTGCCTTATTTTTGTTCAGTATTTTGCCTTTAACAATCAAGGTGCTGAGTCAGAATAAGGAGGGGAACCCCTTCATTCCCATGACAATTGGAGTGCTGGGTGTAGTGGTCGCGGCGGCCTTGATGGGTACATTCAGGGATCTCGGTGGGGCTGTGGCCTTTCAGCAGTCGCTGGTCTTTGATTCAATATCTAGCCAAGTCGGGTTTTTAGTTTTAGCTGTTACGGCGGTGGCCCTGATATTTAGCAGAGAAAATTTGGCCACTAAAACCGGACAGTTTTCAGAGTTTGTATTTTTGCTTCTGAATGCGGCCATTGGGATGTTAGTGGTCATTTGGTCCAATGATTTAATTATAGCCTTTATTGGCATTGAGATGATGTCTCTTTGCCTTTATGTCCTGATAGCTTTGAGCCGAGAAGAGCGTCTTTCCAAGGAAAGTGCCTTTAAGTATTTTGTGCTTAGCTCTTTTGCCTCAGCCATTATGCTTTACGGCTTTGCCTTTATCTATGGGAGTGTGGGAAGTACCTATCTCAATGAGATATCCACCCTTGGGGCGAGCCTTATGGGAACAAGTTATATTTTCCTGTTGGGCGTGGTCTTGTCCATAGTAGGTCTTGCCTTTAAAGTGGCCCTTGTGCCCTTTCACGCCTGGGCAGCGGATGTTTACCAAGGCTCTCCAACACCCCTAACGGCCTTTATGGCAACGGGAGTTAAGGCGGTGAGCTTTGTGCTCTTTGCAAGAGTTCTCATGTCGGAGGTTCTCGTTGCTCCGTCCGCAGAGGTGCTGGTCAATGCCCTGCAGTGGCTTGCAGTCATGACTATGATGGTGGGCAATATCGCAGCTATTGGTCAGAGTGATTTTAAGAGAATGCTGGCCTACTCTTCGGTCGCTCATTCCGGTTATGTGATGATGGGGGTGATTGCTGCTGGACTTGTTGGAGGAGCTGGAGCTGGGGCAGGCTTATCTGCGGTGGTGTTTTATCTCGTGGCTTATTCAGTTATGACATTAGGGGCCTTTGGTATGATCAGCCTGCTCGAAAAAAGGGAAGACAGTCAGGTCTACATTGAAGACTTAAAAGGGCTTGGTCAAAGAAACCCCTGGATGGCTTTATTTATTGCGGTCTTTATGCTGGCCTTAGCTGGAATCCCGCCAACCTTGGGCTTTTTTGGGAAGTTCTATGTATTTATGGCAGCTATAGAGCAGCAGCTCTACTGGCTGGTTTTTTGGGGTTTGCTCTCTTCTGCCATTGGTCTTTACTATTATCTGCGGCCAATAGTCCTAATGTATATGGCTGAAGATGTCAGAGGTATTGATGTGGTAGGTTCTCGACATTTGACGAGTTTTGCCGTGGCTATGACAGCGCTCATTGTATTGTTTGCTGGACTGTTGCTTTAATTTAGAAAAGATTTAAATTTTATGGTGGCGCAAGGCCGCCATGGCTGACTTGAACCCGATCCTTACAATATGGGCCAGGATCTTAGGGTTGAGAGAAAAATGATCGTAAAAGAACATCTCATAATCTTGAGGGCTCGGGTGAATGTAGATGTAGCTCACTTTGGGGTTAAATTTAGTTCGTGATGTCACAACCTCGATGACTTTTTGAATGTGTTCTTCTTCGACTTCAGCCTGACGTAAGTAGCCCTGTATGGCATGAATAATCGCAGTTAAGTCCTGCTGGTGTTTGATATGACGTTCAATTTTCTGCTGTACCACTTGATACAGGGCTTGGTTAAATATAGCAGGCATACCGAATTCGTGAAGGCTGCCGGCCTCTTTGTTGTAGTGGTAGGGTTGAATGGAGTAAGAGGAAATGACCAAGTCAGAGCCATGTTCTGCGGCCACATGGGTGGAGAGGGTGTCTCGAATTTCGCCGTCGAAAAACTGAATCTCCTTACCTTTGTTGTTTTTGATCCCATAGGGGGCAAAAAAGGGGGGCAGACTGGCAGAGGCAGCCACAGCCTGACTAACCGTGGCATAATTGGAGTATTTCACATCCTTGGTTTTAGTGGTCTCCTCGTAGGGGCCAAAGACAACCTTGCGAGAGTGGTTCAGTTGAGTGGCCACAATATAAAGCTGAACTCCCAGGGCTTTGAAGTCATTTTGGGGAAAGACGTTCTCGCGTAAATACTTTTCTAGGTTTCTAGTGGAAAAGACACCATTGACTTTAAAACCACTTTTTAAAAGAACCTCCAAGCCCCCGCTTACGATGGGTCGTTTACGAAAAAGGCGAGGGAAGGTAAAGCTAGACTTATGTTTAGGTAGATTCAATGAGAAGATATCTCGGTAGCTGAGGGGCCGCAGAAAGCTGCTATCTGACCGAGATCTGGGGACGGGTCCTAGACCAGCCCCTCGTGTAAAAGCGTCAATTATGGAGTCAATGCTGTAGCCTGCCGCAAGAAATGTGGAGATCACAGATCCAGCGCTTGATCCCACGTAGGTTTTGAAGGTCATGGCATTATCGCTGAAATCCTGCTGAACGACATTATGACTGCCCCCGGCAAATTTAAAGCCCTTTTCTCGTAGGGCAAGACACACCCCGATATGAAAGGCAGCAGCCTTTATCCCCCCTCCACTTAACACAAGGGAGGGTCTATTTTTTTCTCCCAAACGCATAAGTGAATGCTACTTGAGCCTGGAGGTAGAGTCATCTCCTTAGTCAAGACGGATAGATCTGACTATCCAAATTGCCTATTTTTTTGGCTATCCACTTGGGTAGTCAAATCTGACTACTCGCCTGAAGTCTTGTATTGGTCTGGGTTAGCCAAATTTGAGTAAGCACAGCTTTACTCAATGGGCACTTATGCTAGATTTGGGTAGTCAATAAGGAGTGATCAAAGTGTTAGATAAAACTTGGCTATCCTTGTCTGAGTATTCAAGTAAGTACAAAGTGAGCGTTTCGACCTTACGTCGTCGGGTCAAGCGGGACGAAATTGACTACTCATTTGAAGATGGGCGTTATTTTATCAGTGACCAACCCCTGGTGAATCTACTGGCTGAGAAAGCCCCCCCACAAAATTCAAGGCCAGTAGATCTACCAGAGGACGAGTCTGAGGAGCCTTTGGTCCAAGTAAAGGAAGAGGAAAAAAATCCCGTGACTCAGCTTGGTGAGGGCGCTGGAGTCCTTGAGACAACCAACCAGCTGCTGGGCGAAATAAAAAAGGCCTATGCGATTATTCTTCAGGAAAAAGAGGAGCAGCTGATTCAGCTCAAGGAAGAGGTGACGGATCTCAGGACCTTGGTCAGGGTCCTCGAAGAGGAAAACTCAAGGCTAAAGGCAGCTTCAGCAGACAGCCACTCGCTGGACGAGTGGCTTAAGTCTATCTAATCCCTCTTTTAAGCAGCGGCAGCAGGAATGCGACTCTTTTTTCCCTTTGTGGTGGAAGAGGCTTTCTTTTTGCCAGCCTTACTGTCTAAGGCCAGAGCAAAGACCTCATCCAAGTTCTCCACAAAGCAGAAGTTTAGCTTCTCCTTAAACTCCTTTGGAATGTCGGAAACATCCTTTTGGTTGGCCAGGGGAAGAATCACTGTGTGGATCCCGTGGGCCAGAGCCGCTAGAGTCTTCTCTCTGATACCCCCAACTGGGAGAACCCGTCCCGCCAGAGTGATTTCTCCAGTCATTGCAATGTCTTTGCGTACAGGGGTCTCTGTCATCAGACTTAAAAGTGAGGTGGCAATGGCACCCCCAGCAGAGGGGCCATCCTTAGGAATAGCTCCGGCTGGAAGGTGGACATGGATTTCGTTGTTTTCAAACCAGTCTTCTTCAATTCCCAGCTCAGAGTAATGGGCTCGAGCATAAGACATGGCCGCTCGAGCAGACTCCTTCATAACATCTCCAAGCTGTCCGGTGAGGACGAGGCCACCCTTGCCTTTCATACGCAGAGCTTCGACGTAGAGAATCTCTCCTCCAGCCTGAGTCCATGCCAGTCCTGTGCAGATTCCCACTTGATTCTCTTTGAGTTTTTCGTCCTTAAGGTACTTTGGCGCTCCAAGAAAATCAGGCACATTCTCAGCTGTAATTATAATCTTCTTTTTCTCGCCCATCACATACATTTTTGCGACTTTCCGGCAGACAGATCCCACCTCGCGCTCCAAATTTCGCAGGCCGGCCTCTCTGGTGTAGTGAGTGATAAGGTAGTTGAGACCCTCATCAGTGAATTCAATCTGTTGAGGTCCGATTCCATTGTTCATCATCTGCCGTTCAAGTAGATGCTTTTTGGCAATAAAGAGCTTATCATTGGCTGTGTAGCCTGAAATTTGTAGAGTCTCCATTCTGTCACGTAAGGCTGCTGGAATATTCTCATAGACATTGGCTGTTGCAATAAATAGGACATTGCTCAAATCAAAATCTACATTGAGGTAGTTGTCCCTAAAGCTGGAATTCTGCTCAGGGTCTAAAACCTCAAGCATTGCGGCACTGGGGTCCCCTCTGAAGTCAGATCCAAGCTTATCAATCTCATCTAGTACGATGACGGGATTGTTGGTTTTGACTTGTTTCAGGGCCTGAATAATTTTTCCAGGCATAGCTCCGACATAGGTCCTTCGGTGCCCTCTGATTTCAGCTTCGTCTTTGACTCCACCCAAAGCAATCCTGTGGTACTCTCTGCCCATGGAGCGCGCTATGCTTTTTCCAAGGGAGGTTTTTCCCACTCCGGGAGGCCCTACAAAACAGAGTATAGGGCCCTTCATATCATTTTTCATCAGTTGGCGAACAGCGAGAAATTCAAGAATTCGGTCCTTTACCTTATGCAGATCATAGTGGTCCTCATTGAGAATTTTCTCAGCTCTTTCGAGATCCAAGTTGTCTTGAGTTGATTTGCTCCAGGGAAGCTCAACCATCCAATCCAAGTAGGTGCGAACCATGGAGGCTTCGCTGGCATCGGGGTGCATTCTTTCCAGACGGCCCAGCTGCTTCATCACTTCGGCCTGAACATCCTCGGGCATCCCACAATTCATTAATTTGTCGCGCAGCTCTTCAATTTCCTCAGTTTTAGAGTCGTTCTCACCGAGTTCGTTTTTAATGGCTCGCATCTGTTCCCGTAGGAAGTATTCTCGCTGAGTTTTAGACATCTCGTCTTTAGCTGTATTGCGAATCTTGGCCTGCATTTGCAGAACTTCAAGCTCGTTGGCAAGTATCTCGTTGACTAGAAGGAGGCGTTGTTTCGGGTCATGGGTTTCCAGGACTTTTTGAGCATCACTCACCTTTAATCCTAGATTGCTGGCAATCAGATCCGCTAGCCGTCCTGGATCAGTCACGTCGTCCAATACGAGGAGAATGTCTGGAGAAAGCATCCGTCCCAGAGCAATGATCTTTTCCAAGTGCTCCTTTGCATTGCGAATCATGGCCTCATACTCAACCAGGGGCTCGGAGGCAGGCAAATTATCAATTTTATCGACGGCCACCTCAAAAAAGGGCGAACTCTTTTTGTAGGAAGTGATCGCTCCTTTGCCCACCCCTTGGATCAAAATTTTCACTCTGCCATCTGAGAGCTTGCGCATGCGCATAATCATGGCAATTGTACCCGTCTTAAAGATACTCTTTTCAGTGGGATTTTCTTCAGTTATGTCTTGTTGAGAGGCCAGGAAGATGAGCCGATTTTTTGCCAAAGCCTCCTCGACGGCTCGGATAGAGCTATCTCTTCCCACGTAGAGCGGAAGGATCATGTAGGGGAAAACTACAATATCTCTAACAGGGAGCATGGGAAGTGATTCAGGGATCTCAATCGCTTTGTCGTCAAAACTCATAATGGCCTCCACTCAGTTCAGGCAGATGGAATGTCTAACCTGTACTAAGCTTGTCGGAGATTCAGGCAAGGTCTTTAACTGAAAAAGCCTGTCAAAAGGTCTGGATTTTATAGATGTCTGCGAGTGTTAGAACGAGGTGATTCCAATTTTGCCAGTCGTTTTTCCAGTTGCAGAAGCTCTCTTCGTATAGAGAGAGCAGTGAGTGATAGAGTGGGGTCTCCAGAGGTGGTCGACTCTAAGCGATTGAGAAGCTGCTCCTTCTTAATTAACAGTTGTTGCCGCAGTTGTTGGAAACTCATACTGCAGCCAGTAAAACCATTCTAAAAGAGAAGTCACCAAAAAACGCGCCACACAAGCCGCCAGAACGCCATGGCACCTTTGACCATCTATGGACGCGAGAACACCTTTTTCAGGCTCTCACGTATCTCAGCCCCTTCAAGGCTCAGTCGGGTCCAGGGCACAGCCATTAGTCTTCCACTCTCAATGGACTCCCCGGTTTCTTCACAGATTCCATACACCCCCTGCTCAATTCGAGAAAGGGCTAAGTCTATCTCGATGAGGTGAGCTCTTAGGCGTTGGCTGAGACTCAAATTCTGATTCTCAGCCAGCAGACCTACAGATTGATCGACCTCATCTCCCCCGCGGTCCAGGTTCACTAGGTCCTGCCTTAGGCCCAGAAGACTATTTAGAGTCTCAGCTCGCTCCTGAATCAGGCGCTGGCGAAAATATTCAAAATCAGGTGTTTTTTTACCCATATCTTTTGTGAAAGCTCTCATCTACCCCCCTTTGGTCCAACTGGACGGTTAAGGAGACAGACGCTCTGAGACCAAAAAAGGGTTAAAAAAATCTAATCTTCTACTTGTTCAGGCTCTCTTGGAACTTGATGCCAGGGAACAATGCTTCCCTGATGGACAGTCAGAGTTGTGAGGGGGCGATAAATATCGCGAGTTTCGTTGACATTGAGGCCGCCCACTGTCCCAGGAAAATCTCTGAGTTGCGTCAGTCGACGCGCCAAGCCCACTCGACTTCGCTCTCCACTGGCAATCAATTGCCTTAAAATCAAACCGGCTTCAAAGGCTTGAGCTTCAAAAATTCCAGGCTCTTCATTAAAAGTAGCCCGAAACTGTCTGAAAAAAGTCGAATCTCTAAATTTGGGATCATTGACTAAAAGGCCATCTACAAAAATAGCACTCTCAACATGACGTTGTCCTCGTCTCATCAGCAATTCCGAATTCCACAGGTTGGTTCCCAATAACTTCACCCTGGGTAGATTGAAATAGGCAAGCATGGGAGCAATCTGGCTCATAGGTCGAATTCCATCGGGAACAAAAATAGCCTCAAAATTTACAACAGGTGGCAGAAGATCCTCGGGAGGAGGAGTTCTTCCTATCCTTCGGCCTTGGCGTTCGAACCATTCCGCAAAGCGACTACGGTACTCGTCGGCTCGGTCTTCCAAATAATAGGTGCCTACCAGGCGCTGAAAATGCCCGGTAAAATCAGTTTCATCTGGACTGTAGGTCTGAGCAGCGCTGATTTCTCCCCCTCGACTGAGCACTTCATCCCAAAAGAGGTTTGCATACTCAATGCCATAGGAATCATTTGGGTAAAGGATGGCAAATCTCCTCATACCCATCTCTTCCATGGCATGAGTCACCAAGTGTTGCACCTGCATTCGGCTAGTGAGGGCGTTGCGAAAAACCGTATTTCCCACGTCGGTAATTCCCTGCCTCTGTGATAGAGCGATGGAGGGGACTCCCAACTCCTCTGCTTTCTGGGCTGTAGCAAGAGCCGTGCGACTCATTAGGCTGCCGACAATGGCGATGACATGATCCTCCATAATCAACCTTTCAACGGCTCTTCGAGCTTGGTCGGGGTGGCCTTCGCTGTCAATAACAGCCAGTCGGAAGTCTGAGGGTTCAGGACCAAAAATCCCCAGGCCCAATTGCAGCCCGCGCAGGGCTCTCTGTCCAACGGCTGCTTGACGTCCAGTGAGTGGCAAAACAGCTCCAATGGTTCTGGGGTCTACCCTTCTTCGGGCATCAATTTG
>SKYF01000113.1 GCA_007128005.1 Bdellovibrionales bacterium | reverse complement strand
GGATTGGCTGCCCATGGGGGTGTCGGTCTGTGATGATCTGACTCCCAATAGTTTTTCCTTTTCGAGCCTGATCAACCAAGATGTGTCAATTACAGTGGAGTCCAGCATTGTTCTGTTGACCGGTTTTAACTGTGGGGTGAGTGTGAGCGTCTCAGGTCCAGGAAGTCCTGCCTTCCGCACCTGCTCGGATGCCACCTGCGACACTTTGATTCAGGACTGGACTTCGGGCCCCTCTTCTGTTTTTACCGATCAGTATCTTCAACTGCGCCTGACCACTTCAAATGTGGGTGGCGACACTCGCCGGGCCACGGTGCTAGTGGGAACTCTGTCCTCCACTTGGTCGGTCAGCACCACGGGGGACTGCTCCGACAGCCCTGCAGTTGGGACGATCTGTGCGGATGGCTCTGTCTACGCCGGCCTGTCCCCAGATGGGGGAAAGCCCATGTTCACCACCCGCTGCGACTTTGGCCGAACTTGGGATGACTCGGCCTGCTCAGGAACTCGTTTTACGACCTCCTATAACAATGGGATGTTGGGGACCCTTACACCATTAGCTGGCAGTGGCACTTCTGGGAAAAACAACACGGCAGCTTTGGTGGCGGACACGGGTACGGCCGCTCCCTACTTAGCGGCATTGAGCTGCAATGACCTGGATATTCACGGTCACTCGGATTGGTACTTGCCCGCCTCTGGGGAGTTGAGTGTCCTTTACACCCATCGCAACCAGATTGGTGACTTTGGCTCCACCTGGCACTGGTCCTCCACTAGGAATTCTGCTAGTTATGCCCTTGCTCGAGATTTTGGGACGGGAAGTGTAGATGGTCTCTACGCTAGCTCGGGTCGAAGGATCCGCTGCGTGCGCACGGCGGATTAAGGCAGGGGTTGGGGCGAAGTCAGCGAAAGAGCTGGGGGAGTTTTTTAAGGCGGAAGTCCTCTTCATTGAGTTGGGCCAGGGGCTTTTTGATCAGGCCGAGGGTCTCGTTGAGGGGCTTTGCCTTGGGGTCGTAGTGAAACAGGCCGGTGATGATCTGTCCCTGCTCTCGGGCCTCGCGGAGGACCTTTTGGCTGAGGCTGGGGTTGTTGAGTTCATGTTCCTGAGAGTTGAGCTTTTTTAACCACAGCACAGAGCCATCGGGTAGCTCCACTTCGTGGGTCTCTCCTTCGCCGTAATCCACTTGAACTTCGGATCGTGGGGAGATCACCCCAAGTTCTTGGAGGGCCTTGAGGTGTTCGCGAACAGCTTGATAGCTTTTGGTGGAGCCCTCGTGGTTGGCAAAGGCAATGCAGGGGGAGATCACGTCGATAAAGGCCGTTCCTCGGTGCTGAATGGCCGCCTTGATCAGGGGAACAAGCTGCTTGGCATCTCCAGAAAAGGATCTAGCCACAAAGCTACAGCCCATATCGATGGCCAGGGAGCACAGGTCGATGCTGGTGAAGGGGTTGATCTCACCACTTTTAAGACTTGAGCCCTGGTCGGCGGTGGCGGAAAACTGCCCCTTGGTCAAACCATAGACTCCGTTGTTTTCCACAATGTAAACCATGGGGACATTGCGACGCAGGAGGTGGCAAAAGCTCCCAAGCCCAATGGAGCCCGTGTCCCCGTCCCCTGAGATGCCAATCAGCTGAAGCTCATGGTTGGCCAAAAAGGCTCCTGTTGAGATGGGAGCCATACGCCCATGAATCGAGTTGAAGCCATGGGCCGAGTTCATAAAGTAAGCAGGGGTCTTTGAGGAGCAGCCGATTCCCGACATCTTCGCCACTCGGTAAGGACTCACTCCCGACTCAAAGTAGGCCGAGATAATGTGATTGGTCACGCTGTCGTGGCCGCAGCCTGTACATAGGGTGGACTTCAGCCCCACATAGTCGCTGCGCTTAAGGCCGATACTGTTCATGGCTGCACCTCAAGGCAAAGTTGAATTTCCTTGGCCACGGCCTGGGCTTCAAGAGGCAGGCCATCAAACTGTAGAATGGATCGGCTCCTGCAGGCCAGTCGCGGAAAGGCCTCTTTAAGCAGGCTCAACATCTGAGCATCACGGTTTTGTTCAATCACAAAAAGAGGAGTTTCTCTCTCGTTGTGTTCAGTTAAGAACTCCTCCACCTCTTGGCCAAAGGGGTAGGCTCTCAGTCTCAGGTAATCACAGTCCAGGCCCTGGGCCACAAGGCTATCCAAAACCTCGTGCATGGCCTCAGCTGAAGAACCATAGGCAATCAGGGCCACTGAAGAACTCTTGGCCTCTGCGCTCTGAGGTCGATGGGATAAGCTCTGTCTTAGGGCCTTTGGCACAAGCTCCTTAGCTGTGTCGAACTTTCTCTTCAGTCGCTCAAGATTCCGGCGAAAGACCTCGGGGTCTTCTGAGTAGCCGGACTTTTCATCGTGTCCAGTGCCCCGAGTGAAATAGGCCGCCTTTGGATGCTCGGTCAAGGGCAGGCTGCGGTGGCAGATCCCGTCTCCGTCCACATCTCTGTAGCGGGCAAACTCCGGCATTTTTTCAAGGTCTTCAAGGCCCACAATCTTGCCGCGGTCAAAGGGCTGAGTGGGATAGGGGAACTTTTGTCCCAGATGCAGGTTCATGCCTAAGTCCAAATCACTGAGCACAATAACCAGAGTTTGCAGTCGCTCGGCCAGGTCAAAAGAGATGCGGGCAAACTCAAAGCACTCCTCGATGTCTCCCGGGAAGAGAAGGACGTGGCGGGTGTCTCCGTGGGAGAGAAAGGCTGCAGCCAGAATGTCCCCCTGCAGAGTCCGCGTGGGAAGCCCCGTGGATGGGCCAGCTCGTTGAACATTAAACACCACAGCCGGGATCTCCGCATAGTAGGCCAGGCCTGCGGCCTCGGCCATCAAGGAGAGTCCAGGTCCAGAGGTGGCCGTCATGGCCCTGGCTCCAACCCAGCCCGCACCAATGACCATGCAGAGGGCGGCGATCTCATCTTCCGCCTGGATAACGGCATAGGTCTTTCCCTGGGAGTGATCGCGAAGTTGTTCCGCCCAGGAGGTAAAGCCCTCCATCAGTGAACTGGATGGGGTGATGGGGTACCAGGAGGCAAAGCTACATCCCCCCGCCACTGCCCCGATGGCTGAGGCCGCGTTGCCATCCATAAGCAAAGAGGCCTCCGGATCAATGGCAGCCGAGCTCGTCTCAGAGCCACTGGTGGGGAGTGGAATTTTCTCGGCTCGGTAGGGGAACTCCTCGGCTGGAAGCCCGCTGAGGTGTTCGCGGGCATAGTCCGCCCCGGCCATAAAAGCTGCAAGATTGGTTTCAATGACAGATTCTTTTCCGGAGAACTGATCGCTTAAGGCCTTTTGGCTGCAGGCCTTTGGAATATGTAAGAGCTCACTTAAGATCCCCACATAGACCATGTTCACCAACAATTTTTTGAGCTTCACGGATGAGCTTAAGCTTTCCACCAGGTCTCGAAAGGGCACTTTATGACAAAAAACATCCCGGCGAATGAGCTGAGGATCTATTTTGATTTCAGAATTGTAGAGTAAAAACCCGCCGGTTTTAAGTCCTTTTAGATCTGCCGCCAGGGTGGCCGGATTCATGGCCACCAGAATGTCTTGTTCGGCACGCCGTCCTGTATAGCCTTTGGGGTGCAGGCGAATGGTGAACCATGTGGCCAGGCCCGCAATGTTGGACGGAAAGAGGTTTTTTCCACCCACCCTAAGCCCCATGTGAAAAAGGCTTTTTAAAAGAATTTGGTTTGCCGATTGGCTGCCGCTGCCATTGACGGTGGCAACATGGAGAACAAAATTGTTAATAAAATCACTCTTCAAATCACTTTTCACAGTGGGAAAAGCTATCATGCCCCAAGAGCTTTGTTAAGCGGTCAGATGAGTTTTGCGTGGGAGGTTTGGGCCAAAGGTGGCGCTTATCGATGAGAACTTGGGCTTCCTCTAGCCAGGGCTGGTGGGTCAAGGGGTCTTCTCGATAGCAGGCCCCAGGTTCAGAAAAACCAGAATTTGAGCTCCAACATGCCGGCAAATCCAGTGAGCGCATTCTTTGCAGGAGGCGATTGAGGTCCTGTAAGCTCATATCGGAAGGATCTTTTTCCAAGACCCCCGAGAGGTCCTGTGGAAAAGCCAGAAGGCGGATCTCCCGAAAGTATTCGCCTCCCTGAGTCTCCTCGTAAAACTCTAAGACCCCGAAGCTGCGGCTGAACAAGGTCATGCCACGGGCGGGATAGCTGCGCTGGGGAAAGCAATAGTTTTGTACCATCAGCACCTGCTCTCCGGCAAAGAGGCAGCTCTGGATGGAGAAAAAGTCCCATCTGAGTCCCCGCTCACGGAAGACAAAGTTCTGGGATTGAATTTCCTCAAGACTCTGTTCTAAAGACAGAGCGCTTCGCTCCCATTCTAGACTGGGGTTCGTCTGGCTCCAAGCAGGGGGCATAGATCCCAGGCAGATAGACGCAAGTAGGCAAAGAGACGGGATGTTTAGCTTCACAGCTTTAAGGCTATAGGGAAAAACCTCAGAGGAAAAGTCCTAGCTTGGCCCTTGAAAGACCCTAGACCTAGGTCCACGAAACTGGTAGATTTCTGCAATTCAAATTCAGTTCGCCGCGAAAGGATGTCTCGATGAGTCAAAAAGTAACTGTTGCTTATGGTGATGGCATTGGACCTGAAATTATGGAAGCTAGCCTTAAAATTCTTCAGGCTGCTGGGGCCGATCTTATTTTGGACAGCATCGAGATAGGCGAAAAGGTCTATAAGCAGGGACACACCTCAGGGATTCGAGAAGAGGACTGGGAAAAGCTGGTGAACAATAAGATCTTTTTCAAGGCTCCAATTACAACTCCTCAGGGGGGTGGCTACAAGAGTCTCAATGTGACCATCAGAAAAACTCTTGGGCTCTATGCCAATGTGCGGCCCGTGAAATCTCTTTATCCCTTTGTTAAAACCAAACACCCAAAAATGGACGCCATCATTGTTCGGGAAAACGAAGAAGACCTCTATGCTGGGATCGAGCACCGTCAAACCCAAGAAGTGTATCAGTGTTTGAAGTTGATTAGCCGCCCAGGGACAGAAAAAATCATCCGATTTGCCTTTGAGTACACGAAGAACGCGGGCCGAAAGAAAATCACCTGTATGACCAAAGACAATATCATGAAGTTGACCGATGGCCATTTTCACAAGACCTTTGATAAAATCGCACAGGAGTATCCAGAAATTGAAGTCGACCACTGGATCATCGACATTGGGGCGGCAAAGCTGGCTGACACTCCTGAGGAGTTTGATGTGATTGTGTTGCCCAATCTGTATGGGGATATTCTGTCGGATATTGCGGCCCAGATCACGGGTTCTGTTGGGCTTGCAGGCTCGGCCAATATAGGCACTCAATGTGCGATGTTTGAGGCCATCCACGGCTCAGCTCCCACCATTGCCGGGCAAAATATTGCCAACCCCAGTGGCCTGTTGATGGGTGGAGTTCAAATGCTCAACTATATGGGAAAGAATAAGGTTGCGGAAAAAGTCGAAAATGCTTGGCTTGCCACCATTGAGGACGGGATTCACACCGCGGATATCTGCGATGAACAGACAACTCAGAAAAAGGTCTCTACATCTGAGTTTGCTGAAGAGGTGATCCGGCGCCTGGGTCAAGCCCCCAAAAAGTTTACAGAGGTGAAGTACCCAGAGGAGAGTAAAAAAATCCAGATCCACCTTTCCGAGCATCCTGCGGTGGAGAAGACTCTGGATGGGGTGGATATCTTTTTGGCTTTCGAGCCCAGAGAGCCCAACCTCCTGGGTGAAAAGCTAGTTGCAGCCACACAAGCGGCTCGACTGAGCTTGGAGATGATCACCAACCGGGGAGTGAAGGTCTATCCTAAGGGCAACCCCTTGACCTTTTGTACAGATCATTGGCGCTGTCGCTTCACCAAAAATGGCGCAGAGGTGATTCAGGGCAGTGATTTGGTGGATCTGCAAAGGCGAATTGTAGAAGCAGGTCTTGAGATCATTAAGACCGAAAACCTCTACAGCTTTGGCGATGAAAAGGGCTACTCCCTCGGCCAGGGGCAATAGCGAGATGGAAAAGTCTGACATTCGCTGGAAACAGCGATTTTCAAACTACCAGAAGGCTCTCTATCAACTCCAAGAATTTGTTGATGAAGAGAATCTATCAAAACTTGAAGAACAAGGGCTGATCAAGGCTTTTGAGTACACCTATGAGTTGGCTTGGAACACCATGAAGGACTTTTACCAGGCTCAGGGGGAGACTGGTATTCAGGGCAGCAAAGATGCTATCCGGCTTGCATTTAAGAGGGGGCTTTTAAGGGATGGAGTCACTTGGATGAATATGGTGCAAAGTCGTATTGAAACTTCTCACACTTATAACGAGTCCACTGCAAAAAAAGTTATTGCAGCTATTTTGAACGACTATCACCCTCTTTTTAGAGAGTTGGAAGAGGAGCTTAAAAAGTTGTGAAGTATGGATTAGATCCAATTGTCATTGAAAAGATCCAGGGGGTTTTTCGTGCATACAGATCGATTGATAAGGCCCTACTTTATGGTTCAAGAGCCAAAGGAACTTATAGACCAGGCTCCGACATCGACCTGACTCTCGAAGGTGAGAACTTAAGCTTCAGCTTGCTCAATAAATTGCGCAATGATCTTGATGACCTTAACCTTCCCTATACATTTGACATCTCTGTTTTGGCTGACATTGAGAATAGAGATCTTCTAGATCACATAAAGCGAGTCGGCGTGGTATTTTACTCCAAAGATTCCACAGCCTAAATTCACTAGCTGTTGAGGTTCAAGCTCTTGACCCAATCGGTGTAGGCGGAGTGGACCTGATCAATGGGAGCTGGGGGGTGGACGGGGCCGACAAAGATTCTGAGCCGTCCGGGCAGGGGAATCAGTCTTCCTTTTGGCCAGAGGTCCTTATTGCCATCGATGTACAGGAAGAGGATGGGGGTGTTGGTGCGTTCAGCAAATAGACTCACTCCTCTTTTGAAGGGCTGAATGCTGCCATCTTTAGAGCGGGTCCCCTCAGGAAACATAATCATCCAGCAGCGGTCGAGTTTCTCAAGCAAATTGGTGCAGAGTTTGATGGCCTCGCCTTTGCGGTCGTTGCGATCAATGGGGATGGCACCCAGACAGTGCTTAGAAAAAAAGGTCAATAGACTGTTTTTAAACCAGTAGTCTTTGGCCGCAGAAATGTAGAGGTCCATCCAGTAGCGAAAGGGCACAGCCGCTGCAATTGAGACTGCATCCAAGTGACTGGCATGATTGGATATTAGGATCAGTCGAGGGTGCTCTTGATAGAGCTTGTGAAAATCGCCAATGACTTTCAGAGGAATATAAAAGCGAAAGCCCAAACCCTTGAGGAAAAAGCCCCACAGCAGACGAAAAAAATAACTCGTCAGGTCCAAGTGGCGGGTGAACAGAGGCAGGTGCTTGAGGTGGGACGGGAGGTTTTTCCACTGCTCGTTTTCATAGTTCCAGTTCTTCATCGGTTCGAACTCCTAGAAGCCGATGCGGGTTTGTTGCAAGAAGAGAAAGACGTAGTAATAGATGGGGCCGACGAAGATCATTTTGTCGACACGGCTTAAGATATCCCCGCGGCCAATGATGAAGATCCCAGTGTCCTTGATGCCCAGGTCACGGCGAATCACCGATAGGATCAGGTCCCCAAGGCGGCCAAAGATAGCGGCAATAAGGCCCGCGGCAATCCAAAACTGCTCAGATCGGTCCACGAGCATATGGCGCATTCCCCAAGCTAAAGTCACAGAGAGCAGAATGGAAACCACGACCCCCTCAACGGTGACTCTCACTGTGATATTGTTGAAGGGGCGGATGCGACCCAGTACGCGGCTGGTAGCTAAGGACACAGCCTCGCTGAATTCGGTGAGCATATAGAGATAGATAACCAAAAGGGCCCCTTGCTCCAACATAAGCAGTCGACCCATATGCATCAGAGACCAGCCCCAAAAAATGAAAGCCATCAGGGCTAGGGCCATATACTGAATCATGTGAGTGGCTGAGTTGCGCAGCAGGGGGATAAAAGAGATGGCTCCCAAAAAAAGCATGGGCATGATGTTGTAGAGCCTGGCCTCTTGGTGGTAGGCCAAGTATCCCAGTCCAATGATAAACACATAGGTTGTCCAAACAAACCAATTGCGGTGGTACATCCCAACCATCTGATAGAAGGTCTTCGCACTAAATATCCCCACAAAAACCAAAAAAACCAGAGGCCAGGGTGAGGGCAGGGCAAATATGACAAAAATAAAGGGAGCAATAAAAAACCAGCTCTTGATGCTGGCCCATCCCGCAGCAAAGTGAGGAGTTTTTTTGCGCAGGAAGAATAGCAGAGCCCCAGTGACTACAAAAAAGGCCATAATTGTCAGAGCGACTTCGCGATAAAGAGGCAGAGTCCAGAGATTCTCTGCACTCATTGATCATCTCCAGAGCTATTGATGTTGTGATCTCGCAACTTTTTATAGAGGTTGGAGCGCGAGATCCTCAGAGTGCGAGCGACGGAATCAATGTCCTTGAGTTGGCTGAGGGTCTGAGAGATGACAAAGGCCTCAAATTTCTGACTGAGTTCGCTGAGCCCCAGCTGCAGGTCTATCGGTCCAAAGTGCAGGCCCGACTGAAAGCCAGAGTCCGTTGGAGCTTGAAAACTCTGATGCACGAGAAGCTTTTCCACATCCTCTTTGCGGATAAAGGGAAGTGGTGAAGTAACTAGGAGCTGTTCGCAAACCCGCTTGAGTTCTCTGACGTTGCCCGGCCAGGAGTAGTTGAGCATAACCCCTAGGGCGTCTTCTCCCAGCTGTTTGTGTCGGGCCTTGTCCTGGGATAAAAAGTGACTACAAAGCTCTCCAATGTCCTCTTTCCGCTCCCTTAAGGGGGGAAGTTTTATGCTCCGAGCTCCCAGTCGCCAAAGAAGATCCTCTCTAAACTCTCCATCGCGGACCATTTTGTCCAGTGGCCGATTGCTTGCCGCAATGATTCTAACTTGAACTGTGATGCTGTCTTTGCTGCCCACTCGGCGCACCTCTCCGGACTCTAGAAAGCGCAACAACTTGACCTGAAGGTGTAGGGGGAGGGCCTCGATTTCGTCTAGAAAGAGATCTCCTCCATGGGCGGCTTCTGCAAGTCCCATCTTGTTTTGATCCGCTCCCGTAAAGGCTCCTCGCACATGGCCAAAGAGCTCTGATTCAAAGAGGCCCTCAGGGATGCCGGCCACATTGACGGAGATCAGGGGACTGCCGCTCGGCCTCTGGCTGTGAATGAGCCGCGAAACCACCTCTTTTCCTGTGCCAGATTCCCCCTCGATCAATATGGGGCCGGGTTCGCCCCTGAGGGCGGCAATCTGTCGCTGAATCTCCTGGGCGGCAGCACTCCTTCCCACCCAATTGGCCTGTCCAATGCGCCCTCTCTGAGTGGCTCCCTGAAGAAGATAAAGGGCCTCAATTTTGTCCAAAGTCAGTCGCAGCTCGTCCACGCTGAGAGGTTTTGCCAAAAACCTTGAGGCCCCGGCCCGAAGGCACTTTTCCATCAGCTCCCGGTCCAGGTTTCCAGACATGGCAATGATCTCCAGTCGGGAGTTTTGCTGGTGCAGCTGGCGAATCAGATCCACGCCTTCGGCCTGAGCTAGGTTTCCTGTCAGGTGCATATCCACGAGAGCTGCTTGAAAACTCTGCTCGGCCGAATTGACCGAGGCCTTGAAGCCCTCAAGGCCTTGAAAAGCTGTCATTTTCCACTGCTCTGGTAAGGCCAAGCCCACCGATTGGATGACGAGATCGTCGTCATCTACTACAAGTAAGTTGAGTTCTTGCAAGTTAAGGTCCCCTTAAAATTGCCGATAAAAGCTCATTCATACCTGCATTATGCCCCTTAGACAATAGGGCTTTTTGTCTTGGAATATTCACGTCTTGAGTTTATGAAGGGAGAATCATGCTTCACGAGATATCTACAAAAGTTCTATTGCTCGAAAACATTCATCCTGTGGCCCATGAAAGGCTTCAGGAAATGGGCTTTCAGGTGGAGGGGGAAAAGGGCTCTTTGGCAGAGGCTGAACTCACAGAGAAGCTCAAGGGCTATCAGGCCTTGGGGATTCGCTCTAAGACTCAGCTGACAGCAGAGATCTTGCGTGCCAACACTCAGCTCCAGGTGGTGGGAGCCTTTTGTATAGGAACCAATCAAATTGATTTGGAAGAGGCCAATCGCCTGGGGATCCCTGTCTTCAATGCCCCCTACAGCAACACTCGCAGTGTGGCTGAGATGATCATTGCCGAGATGGTGATATTGTCGCGTCAGTTGGGTGACCGCAGCTCTTTGGCCCATCAGGGGGAGTGGAAGAAGTCTGCCGAAGGCTCGAGGGAGGTCAGGGGAAAGACTCTTGGTATTGTGGGTTATGGTCACATTGGCAGCCAAGTCAGCGTGTTGGCTGAAGCCATGGGCCTAAAGGTCATCTACTATGACATCATAAAAAAACTGCCCTTGGGCAACGCCAGAGCCGTCAACAGTTTAGGGGAGCTTTTGGCTCAGAGTGATTTTGTAACCCTTCACGTGCCAGAGACAGATCAAACTAAAAATATGATCGGCTCAAGAGAGCTCGATAGGATGAGGCCCGGCAGCTATTTGCTTAACGCCAGCCGGGGCACGGTGGTGGACATCGAGGCCTTGGCCCAGAGCTTGAAGTCCCAGCATTTGGCCGGAGCCGCCATTGACGTCTTTCCTTTGGAACCGCAAAACAACCAGCAGAAATTCGCATCCCCCCTTCAGGGATTATCCAATGTGTTTTTAACTCCACATATTGGGGGAAGCACTGAAGAGGCCCAGGAGGCCATTGGCCATGAGGTGGCCGAAAGCCTTCAGCGCTTCATTAAACAAGGGAGCACCTTAGGGGCTGTGAACTTTCCAGCCTTAGATATCCCTCCTCTTGCCGAGGGGCAGACTCGCCTCACCAACGTTCATAGGAACGTTCCGGGCGTACTCGGGGAGATCAATGGGATTGTCTCTGAGCTGGGGGCCAATATTCGCGCTCAGTATCTTTCCACCGACAACCACATCGGCTATTTGGTGATGGATTTGGAGGGTGGAGCGAGTGAGCCGCTCAAAAGTCAGGTGGGCCAACTCTCCCAATCCATCAAAACCCGCGTTTGGAGTTAGAAAGGGCTAGCTGAAATCGGCGTTTTTTTTGGCGTCTATAAAGATTTCAGGGGGTATTGACGCGGCGTGAAATAAGCCTTATGAAGTGCTCATGAAAAAGAATGACTTGGTTCGGGATCTAGAGCACCTAGCAATTATTTCAATTGTACTGCTTGTGCTGTTTTTATTTGCCTGGCCAGCCTTGGCTCAGAGCGGCCTAGAGGGTCGCATTCAACAGACCATCAACGACTTGGTGCGCATAATAAACATTCTGATTGTGGGCTTTGTGGCCTGGGCCGGGTTTTTGATTGCAAAGGGCGAGAACACCGGGGTGACTCGGTTGATTTATGGCATTGTTGGTTTGGTAGTGGTCAATGCGGCCCACCTCATAATTCACTATTTCAACTAAGCGGGATGCAGACTTTCCAGCCAAATTTGTTGCGACGATGCCTTTTGTAGAGCTTTGAAAGGAAGGCCGTCATGCGTGCACCTATTTATCGCAATCTAGATCAGTCCTTTCAGATCATGGGCTTTAGTGTGGTTGAGCTGCTGCTTTTGGCAGTAGTGTTAGTTGGAGGGGGAGAACTTTTGCCTCTGTTTGGAATCCATCGGGCCTGGGCCTTAGTGGTCACTTTAATTTTGGCGGTGAGTTTTTTTGGTCTGCGTCGCTCTTTGGGTGAGCGCTTTGTTTTGCGTCTGGGACGCTTTCTCCGGCTTCCCAGTCAGCTCAGGGCCAAACTTTTTTTAAGCTCTAAACGGGGGTTTGAGTCATGAAGAACCCGTTTAGAGGTCTTTCTGTTCTCGGGGCGCAGGTGTCCTTAAGTGACTTCTTTGTCGTGGAGAGAGTCTCTGAAGAGGGGCTTCTGTTCGCAGGACGGGCCAAGGGATTTATGTTTGAACTGTCGGGAATTGACGGGGACTTTCTTGAGCCAGATCAGGTCGAGACCTTGCATCAGCAGTGGCGTGGGGCTCTTCGCCTGCAGCCCGGTGAAGAGATGCAGGTCATTTTTCGCAAGCGAGTTGAATTTGCAGCCTGGGTTGAAGAGCAGCTCAATCAAGCCTTTTTGGCTGAAAACGCCTATGGGCGAAGGATTGTTTTAGACCATTTGGCTGACCAGCTGGAGCAGATGAGCCATGATGAGCCACGTCTGCTCCAGCAAAAAATTTTGGTCTGCTTTTGGACTCCTGAGGATCTGACTGAGGAGGAACTTGAGGAGAAGAGGTTTTTGGTGGAGTCCTTGCTCAGTGCCTTTGGCTCTCAGGTCAAACCCCTCAACCGCAGGCAGATTGCAACTGAGATCAGCGTCAGTGCTCAAGATCTTAAGGCCTCAGAGCATTCAGAGCCTGAGTGGCCGGACATAGAGATCCATGCCAGTCATTTGAAAATCAATGGAGATAGCTTTCGAGGACTTGAGCTGGCGAAGTTACCTGAGTCCCACACCGAGCTCGGAATGATTCAGTCTCTGTCGCGTTTGCCCTACCCCATGGACATTGCCTTGCGCTTGACGGCTAAGGACTCTCGTCCCATCGTCTCTCGCCTTGAGCGCAAGAGAAACCTACTTCAGTCTCAGCGGGCGGCAAAGAGTTCTCCCTCAGCACAGCTGGACAGTCAAGTTGAGCAGATTGATCAGATTTTGCGAGACATGGCCGATCGCTCAGAGTCCATCTATGAGATGAAGCTGACCATCGGCCTGAGGTTTCCAGAAAATCTATCCTCCCTGCAGCGCAAGGCGGTCGCAGTCACAATGCGATCGGCCTCTCAAATGGATCTGTGTGAACTGGAAGAGACAACTCTGGGCAATTTTGATTCCTACTTAGAGTGCATTCCAGGCTTCAGTGGTCGGAACGTCAAGGGGCACACAGTTCTTGGCTCCAATGCCATCCACTTTTTGCCATTTTTTAGACCGGCCAAGGGGGATCGCAGGGCCATTGCCAGCTTTCAGACCCGCAGCTCAAGTCTCTACGGCATTGACCCCGTGGATTCTGGTCTGGCCAATTACAACTGGCTGGTCAGTGGCACCAGTGGCTCCGGCAAGAGCTTTTTTGTCAATTCACTCTTGGCGCAGAGCACGTCCTTAGACCCAAATATCTTTATCGTCGATATAGGCGGCTCCTACAATCGTCTGACTCAATATCTGGGAGGAAGGGTAATGAGTCTGGCTCCAGGGCAGGGTTTTGAGATGAGTCCATTTTTTCTGCCCCCGCATACAGATCCCATCGAGGAGAAGATGCGCAGGCAGCACATCTATCAGATATTTTTGGAGATGACCCGAGTGGATGGTCAGCTGCCAGCTATTGAAATTCGCCATCTGTTGATGGAAGTCTTGGAGGAGCTGTTCTCCCTCGATCAGGTCCCTGAAAGACCCGTTAGCTTCTTAATTGACAAACTGGACACTTTAAAGACTCCAGAAGCCCGTAGGCTGCAGATGCTGCTTGAGCCCTGGGGAAAAGAGAACTTTTTTGCTCAGTTTCTGGACAATGCAAAAATCCCCACCTTCGATGAACGGATACTCACCTACGATCTTAAGGGACTCACCGACTTTGAAGATCTCTCAAGGGTGGTCCAGTTCATTGTGGCGGCAAGTTTATGGGCCAGGATCAGGCAGACGGGAACAGAGCGGTTTTCCTGGATTGTTTTGGACGAAGTGGCTTTTTCTCTGCTGAAGACACAACCACAGTTTGTCGATGAGTTGGTTTCGACCCTGCGCAAACACTATGCGGGGGCCATTGTGGTGGTGCAAGATCTTGAAAAAGTCACTTCGAACTTGGCAGGCTCCAGCATTCTGCAAAACACTCAGTCCAAAGCGATACTCCAGCAGCGCGGCAACTCAAAAAACTATGCCGATGTGTTGTCCTTGGGACAGGTGGACCAATGGGCCATTCAATCTCTGCGCCGGAAAAAGGGTGTTTACTCTGACATTTTTCTGATTCGCGACGACGAGAAGACAGTGATTCGCCATGTGCCAAGTCCTTTGGAGTACTGGCTGGCCACGACGGCGCCGGAAGACAATCAAGTTTTGTCCAAATGGGTGGAGAAGCGTGGAGGTGGCTTGCAGCAAAATATCACCGACTTTTTAGCCTGGCGGCAGGGGGCTTCACCATGAGGGCGGCTCTTGTGTTTTTCATATTTTTGTTTGTGTCGGGATTGGCCTATGCCCAGTTGTCTCTGCCCGTCGGCACGGACTCACTCCAGCTGCAGCAGATTATCAATAAGTCGGAAGAGCAGATTCAGCTACTTAAAGAAGTGCTTAAGCAGGCCAGGCAAGACACCCATTCCTTGGACAGGGCCGCGCGTATTCTGGAGGATTTGTCTGAAGGCATTGATCGCTCCATTGAGGGCTATGAGGGCACTCGGGTCTATTCTCAGGCCTTGATTCGGCTCCAGGCCGAGGGCGACTCCGAGAGAACGTTTTCAGACAGCCAGGCCTTGAGAAAGCGCGCCATGGACCTCAATAGCCCGCAAGTGGCTGAAGAGCTGGGAGACAAGCCCTTTAGCAACTTTGTTGAATTTCAAAGGCAGGCTGTGAGAGCCAATCAGCTGGACTTGAAGGCTCAAGAGGAATTGGAGGCCCTTCTGCATGGGGC
>SKYF01000082.1 GCA_007128005.1 Bdellovibrionales bacterium | reverse complement strand
ACTCATAGCGCATATGATCGTACTCAAACAGTCCTATCAACTTGCTGTCTTTAGGGGTTGGATTACGAGCCATAAAGGACTCCAAACCACGACTTGAGTCCACGTAAGTCCAGCCTTTTTTGACCAATTCATCGATCAGGTTGCGCCCATCTGTTCTTTCACCAACTTTACTTTCTTCTGGATCCTGCCACTCTGGAGGAGTAAAAAATCTCCGCCCTCCTCCCAACAGCAAGTCCACTTTTGCTCCCGACACAAACTGCTCTGCAATTTCAAGCTCCTGGGCCCGAGACGGGGTCTGGGCATAGAAGGCAGCGGGGGTGGCATGAGTCACCCTTGTTGTTGTCACTACACCAATGCTCTTTCCCTGATCACGAGCAATATCGACGATGCTCACCAGGGGACGCCCCCCAGTTTTTTCACTGCTTACACCAATTCTTCGATAATCTGTCTTCACCCCTGAAGCCAAGGCGGTTGCAGCAGCCGCCGAGTCAGTGACAAAGTGATCCTCTGCATAGGTACTCACGTATCCTGTAAAGGGCATGGACTCCATATTCAAGCGGCCTGCAGACCCATGAGCCCATATTCTTGTGGCTGTTAGCTGACTCACTCCAAGACCATCCCCAATAAACAAAATCGCACTCTGGGCCTGCTGATCGGCTCTGACTGCACTCCTTGGCTGCCAGTGGCTACAGCCAAATTGCCCCAGCAATAGGCCTGAGATCATTATAAAAATTATAGATCTAAAAACCCTTACTTGATAAAGCTCCATGCATAGACTCCTTGCCTTGACTTTGAGAGAGGACTTCTCAATTTGCCAAAGACACATCAACTTCTCCTCCATGTCACCTGAGAAACCGTCAGAAGATGGTTAACTTTGGCTACCGGGGGTGTGTAAAAAAGAACAATACACCCCGTCAAAAATTATGCTAAAGTGCTGACCTCGACTTTAGACCACAGGAGAAAGAGATGTTATTTTCAGAAGCCGGGGTTCCTTCAAGCCATTGGCTTTTCCCACTGATTGCAATTGGAGTTTTACTCTTTCTGCTCCTGGCTATGTTTGTCATGTCCTACATCAATCATCACAACTATCGTGATCTGATCGAGGATGAAATAAAGCGAACCCAGTCAGAAAACAACAAGCCTACCCTGCTAAAAAAGTCGTCACATTGATTTGCCTGGGAGGGATACTCCTACCCCGCCGCGTGTGTCACCCAAACTGGAACGGGCGACTGACGAATCACTTGCCTCGCAACACTTCCCAACATCAGTGCAGATACAGGCCCTGCCTCTGAACCCATCACGACCATGCTGGCCCCGCTGCTTTCAGCCGCTTTGCAGATACTGTCCACGATAAACCCTGGAGCCTGATCCAACTGATAAGTTGCCGAAACACCAGCAGCTTTTGCCTTGGCCACCATGGACTCAAGAGTTTTTTCACTCTGCTCGGTCTGCTCCTTCAAGTAGTGCTGAACGGAAACCCAGCCCCCACCTAAAGCTGTCACTCCTGACTGAATGGCCGGCTCAATGGGCTCTGGGACCTTGTGAAAGAGCACCACCTCTGCATTCCAAGATTTTGCCTTTTTGACCACTCGAGTCCAAAGCTTTTTGCTGCCTGAGCTCAAGTCGGTGGGAACAAAGACCTTCTTTATCTCATCCACTTGATGACTCTCCGGGTTCATCAGTATCAAGGGGGTCTTAGAGTAGAGCATGGCCGTTTCAGCAAAGCTGCCCATCAACATTCGAGCTAACCCCTGACGTGCATGGGTGCCCAACACCAAATAGGTGGCTTTCTGAGCCTTGGCATAGTTCAGCATTCGCTTTACGTCAGAGCGGAGCGAGGGCTTCTTGCCGGGAATAATTTTAAGCTTCATTTGATGCTGACCAGACCAGCCCAAGGCATCAAGCTGCTCGCGCATCTTAGCCTCAACTTGCGGCTTGAAGTTATTCAACCATGCCCCGGAAAAGTCACCCGTCCAATTGAGAGACTCCGGACTCAGCACATAGACAGCTTCTCCTGTCAGTTTCTCTTTTTCCAACAAAAACCGAATCAATTGACTCTGTTTACGCTTCACAGAGTCCAATCCAGAAAATGGATCCAGGGCCCACAACAACTTCTTGCTCATGGCAAATACCTCAGTTTTTTTATCACTCTAATCCATGTCCTCTTCATCGTAACCCATGTCCATTTCGTCCATCTCGTCTATATCTAAATCCAAGCCCATATGGTGCTTATCGAAGTCGTCCATGTCATCGTCATCCATCCCGTGCATATCGGAATGAGCATCCATCTCATCCGAATAGTCAAAAGCCGGCGTCACCTGAGGTTGTTCACCACAACGTGTGCAACCCACCAAGGCCACTAAAGCTAAAGACACAAGTCCACCCAAAAAAAACTTTACTAAACTCATTCTCTGCTCCTTCTTCTTTAAAATAGTTTCATTCAGCTATTGTCTAAATTTATAAAAAACAAACTTTCGTTCTCTTTTCGAGGGATTGTTAACCCTTGAGACACACAAATCAACTGCAAATTTCGCCATCATTCGTCGAGTGTGTCTTTTTCCTTCTCCTGTTGACGGACATATCCAATCACCGCACAGGCCACTCTGTCCCCTGAAGCCCCCGCAGGCTGAGACTCCAAGTCGTCGGGGTCTATATGAACTACGACCGAACGACCCAAAACACCCCTCCATCCAAAAAGATTCATGCCTGAAAACACCTGCCTGTAAGCTGCTTGACCCAAAGCATCACTCTCTAGGTTCCCCAAATCCCCCAAATGGCGCTTTGCAGAATGGGGTCCACCATGGGGCTTGTGTCCTGTGGGGTCAAAGTGTCCGCCCGCCTTCATGCCTTCTGCATCACTGCAGTCACCAAACTCATGAACATGGAAGCCCTGTAGAGAGTTGGGCTTCAAACCCTTCACATGGGCCTCCACTCGCATTTTTTTTCGCCCCTCAGGAATAAAGTGAACCACGCCCCGCACTTCACTGTCTGAGTTGAGAGGAACTAAATAGGCTTTGCCCATTCCATACTTTTTTTCCATTTTAAAATGACTCCGGGATCCCGTTGCACAGGCTACATTTATAAATGCCAGCAAGCAAAGAGCCAGAGAAACCCGCAAACCTGTTGAGACTTTAAGTTTTTTCATAATTGCTTTAAGCACCTAACCCAAGCTCACCAGAAGGTCAAACCCTGAGAAGATTGAATCAAGAGCAGCGAAGATCTAAAGTGTGTCTTAAGTCCCCTTGTAGATCCTTTAAGCGCTGCTGCAAAGTCTCCGCAATAGGTCCAGGTCGACCGCCGCCGAGAGCTTCACCCTCCCATGAGGTGGCTCCAATGACTCCCCATGTGGTGCCAATGACCAACACTTCTGAAGCTCGCTTGAGATCTTGGGCTCGCAGGTCGCAAAACTGCACACTTTTCAGACTTCCCTGAGAAACAAGCTGACCTGCAAGCTCCATAACTTTGGCTAAAGTTGTCCCTTCCAGCACACTGTCCAACTGAGGCGTGAGAAAATCCCCCTCCTTGGTCACTAAAGCCACATTCTCTGTCGGCCCCTCTGCAAGCCTTCCGTCCTCAGTAAAAGACAAAGTCAAATCAAGCCCCAAGTCCACGGCCTCTTTTTTCATCAGGACATTGGGCAGATAGTTGCAGCTCTTAATTTTAAAAAATGGTTCGGGCTTTTGAGGCCAGCGACTCGGGCCGAGTTTAAGTCCTCTTTTGTAGAGCTCACTGGGAGGCTGCTTTAAAGCAGTCACAACAATGTGTAGCTCAGGGCCTGAAACCTCGTAGGGGTTTACGGAAAAACTGCCCGGCCCCCGGGAAACAAAAATCCGAATGAAGCCCTCTGATCGCCCACACAACTCGACCAGCTTACGTAAGTGAGTGATAAGGTCTTCTTCTGACCACAAAAGCTTAAGCCCAATACTTGCAGCCGAGCGCTGAAGCCTCTGCCAGTGTTCCGCCCAGGCAAGGAGTTTATAGTTCTCCATCCTCAAGGCCTCAAAGACCCCATCACCCCTATGGACCATGTGATCATCCAAGGGCAACACCATAAATGCGGGGTCGGTGACATAGCCCCCCAGCCAGGATGAGTAACAGGCCAGGTACTCCCCGCGCTTGTGTTCTGTCGCCCTCTGCAAGGCCTTTAAGAAATCACCTTCATTCAGAACTGAATTCTTAGCCTTCATAGATCCACTCCCCGCCTCGATAGAACTTCATCCACGGACCAATCCTCTCCCTCTTGGAACTGACCGAAGTCCTCAAAGGTCGCCACATGAAACAGAGCATCTCCCCGGTTTACCAAAGGAAGGAGAGCCTCTCCAATCACCAGGCCTGAGTGAGTGGCTCTGACTTCCATCAGGTGCTCTCCAAACACATTGGTAATCACTCCCAGCCGCTGGCCCCGCTTTACTCTCTTGCCCACTCTGACTTCAGCAGTGAACAAGCCACTCTGAGGGGCCCTGAGCCAATGACTGCTCTTTGCCCAGAAGGCCCTGGGTCTACGCTCGCTCTCGTAGCCCGAACGAGGAATCATCTCGATCTCTTTCATAAGGCTCAAGACCCCTCTTAAGCCCAACCGTATCACCGACTCCTCAAAGCGCAGAGCTTGCCCTCCCTCAAAGAGCAGGGTGGGAATATTTAAGTCTGCAGCCGCCTGACGCAAAGACCCATCCCGCAGAGAGGAGTTTAAAATGACCGATACAGGAAAGGCTTCTGCAATTCTTCTCGTCTCTGAGTCCTCTAGACTGGCTCTGACTTGAGGTAAGTTATAGCGGTGCAAAGCCCCCGTATGCAAATCCACACCATGACTAGAGCGCTTGACGATCTCATTGATAAATACATCCGCTAAGCGCGCAGCCAAAGACCCTTCTTTAGACCCTGGAAAAGAGCGGTTGAGATCCCTGCGATCTGGCAAGTAGCGCGAGCGAATGTTAAAACCAAAAATATTTACAATTGGCACAGCAATTAAAGTCCCTGAAATTTTCCTCAAGACGGGGCTTTGCAGTAGCCGTTTAACAATTTCAACCCCGTTGATCTCATCTCCATGGATGGCCGCGCAGACAAAGAGAGTGGGGCCCGGCTTCGCTCCACGCACAACTTGAACGGGGACTTTCATCTCAGTGAAGTCATAGAGTCTTGCCACTTCTAAAGCGACAATTTTGCTCTCTCCGGGATAGATTCTCTCACCTGCAATGCGAAAGGCTGTTGGCCTCATAACAGCTTAGCCCTTTCCCTTAGTACGAGTTGAATAGGGCTTTGCATTTCTCTCTATATAGTCAATGATTTTGCCCGCCACATCCTTGCCCGTCGCCTTCTCAATCCCCTCAAGCCCCGGAGAGGAGTTGACTTCAAGAACCAGGGGCCCCCTGGAAGAGCGCACAATGTCCACACCAGCCACATTTAAACCCACAGCACGAGCGGCTTTTACAGCTGTGCTCCGCTCCTCGGGAGTCAACTTCACGGACTCCGCAGACCCCCCCAAGTGAAGGTTGGAGCGAAACTCTCCCTCCTTCGCCACTCTCATCATGGAAGCTACCACCTTATCCCCAATGACAAAGCAGCGCAGATCACTGCCCTTGGCCTCTCCCACAAACTCCTGCACAAGAAAGTAGGCATTGAGATTGCGAAAGGCCTCAATCACAGACTCAGCTGCTTTTTTAGTTTCGGCCAAAACAACTCCCTTTCCCTGAGTTCCCTCTAACAACTTGATGACCAGGGGAGCTCCTCCGACAAGACGAATCACATCTGCTGTCATTTTTGTCGAGTGAGCAAAGCCTGTGACCGGCATACCCACGCCCTTTCTGGCAAGGATCTGCAGAGCTCTGAGCTTGTCCCGAGAACGAGATATTGCTACCGATTCATTGACAGAATACACGCCCATCATTTCAAACTGACGCAACACTGCTGAGGCATAAAACGTCACAGAAGCTCCTATGCGTGGAATCACCGCTTCAAAGCCAGTCAACTGAGTCTGTCTGTAGTGAATCGCAGGACGCTGAGAAGTGATGTCCATATAGCACAGCAGAGGATCAATCACCTCAACTTGATGCCCTTTGGCCTGAGCAGCTTCTACCAAGCGCTTGGTTGAGTAAAGCTGAACATTTCGTGATAAAATCGCAATTTTCATTTTTTCCTCGCAACTTCTTTTCCGTTTTTTCCACTGCGACTTGACTGCAAAAAAGAGTGACCTGGATCCACCAGATAACAGCCCTTTATCGCCTCTCTGCCAAGTAGCATACGAAAACCCATAATGTCCCTGTTGACTAAGGTGACCTCTATCAAGCGTCGATGCCCAGCCAACTCCAAGTGAGTGCGAATCACGGGGCGCTGGGTCTCCACTCCCACTGAACTGCGCACCACACGCTTTTCAACCAAGTCGGCTTCCACATGGACGGCACCCCTGCGGCTGCGCTGAAATGGATAAAGGGTGAAACTCACCTTAGGTTGGCCTCGACGCCTAAAAACACGGATGTCCTCGGCATGAAGAGCTGAAGTTCTCGCTCCCGTATCGACCTTGACCTTAATCCTTTTCACTCCAAGGTCTGGCAGCGCCACCCATTCACGCCAACCCAAACAGACTTTTTCCAAAGCTCACCCTCTTTTCTCAGTTTTTTATCACTGCAATCCGCCCCACCTGCGCCTCGAGTTCTAAGCGTTGACCCTGGGCCTGGAGTCGAGTTCTGTCAAAGGACCGGCGGGCTTGATAGTAGGCTGTCTCAGCCTGGTAGACCTCAAGGTAGGTCACCAGCCCACTGCGATACTCTGCCAAAATCTGCTGAAAGCTCTTTTGACTTAAAGCCACGGCTTTCTCAAGCAATTTCAAGCCCTCTAGCTGAGCGACCAATTGCGCATAGGCTGCCTCCAATTCCAGTTGAGCCTGGCGCAGCCTTCTTGCCAACTCCAGCTCCTCCTGCTCCTGCTTGATGGTGACCTCAGCCACCTGGGACCTCAAAATCCCCCCAGAAAACAAGGGCCAACTCAAAAGCAAAACTCCGTCCCACTGCGAATCACGCAAAACTCCGGGTCGGACAAAATAATAATTGGCTTCAAAGTCCAATCTGGGAAGTCTTGCAGCCCTGCGCAGACTCACCTCTTTGCGGGCAGCCCCAAGTCGCAGACTGAGAGCCTGAAAACGAGGAGCTCTTTCAAGCTCTGCTAACAGCCCCTCCAGTGAGGGCAGAGCTTCGCCTGGCAGAGCCAGCCCTTCCAGCTCCATCTTGACTTCTTGAGGGCCCGCATCCGCCCCATACAAGCTCTCCCGAAGATAGCGACGAGCCACCTGCAACTGAACCTCTACGTCCAAAAGTTCTGCTTCGGCCAGAGCCTTTTGTGCCTGAGCGGAAAGCAAGTCTGCAGGCCGAGACCTGCCGATCTCTACTCTTCGTCGCAACTCCGCCTCCCTCTGCTCAAGGCTGCGCACTAGGGCCGCCAGAGTGCTCCGTTCTTTCTCAGCCTTCAGCACAGCCACAAATCTTTTGAGCACATCAACAAAAAGATCAACCTCGGCCTGGGTGTAAGCCTGCTCCTCTTGAGACTTGACCAGTTGAGCCAATTCCATGGCTCGATACTCACCCAAGCCTCGAAAGAGGGGCTGGCGCAAGGTGAGACGAGATGTTGTCTGTCTGGGCTCGCGAAAGGCACTGGAGAAAGTTTGCGCCCCTGAGTCAGGAATGTCTTGCTGCAAAAGTCGATAGCTGAAGTCTATCTGAGGAAGCATCTGCCCCCGAGCCTGCCTGAGCTGCTCATGGGCCAGGTCCACCCTGAGGCGACTGACCTCAAGGACCTCAAAACCGCCCCTTTTACGCGCCAATTCGTAAGCCTGCTGTAAACTCAGACTGTGGGATTGAGCCCGCTCCTGGTCCCAGGAGGCTGCCCTTACCTCCGGCGACACTTGAAGTGCCAAAAGTGCCAGCAGATAAAATCCCACAAAGAAAATACGCCCCAACAAAAACCCGTTCCTCATAGGCCTCAAGCCTAACAACCAATCTACGTCTTGGAAAAGGATTTCTTCCCTACAGCGCAAGGGTCGGCTTTCGGGCTACTTTGCTGATGACTTTTTCTGTGCCGCGCGGCTCTTCGGGCGGGGTGGGTACTCTCGTTTTTCCCCAGTGGCCTTAAACTGAATATTGGTAGACCTTGATGTGTGGGCCCGACTCGGTGAACCAAAGCGCCCGCCGGGAGGGGGCCCGCTGGGAGGACGCCGCTGAAAAGCTGGCGGCGGAGGTGGTGGAGGTGCTACTCTGCCTCCTTGCCCAGGATCACCATCGTCCCGATCTGCCACTCCTCTTCTTCGCGGCCTTGCTCGGGGTCGAGCGGGAGGCTCCACAGGAGAATCTAGGGTCTCAACCCCAAACTCAACCCCTTCATCGGCCAAGTCTGCCTCTATCATCGGAATAAACTCGTCTTCATCTTCCTCATAGTCCAAGGCCCCAGCAGTGGGACTCAGGCCCCCTAGCCCCACAGCCAGAATCAAGACTTTGCACAACATTGTCACCCAACTTAAAAACGACAGACTTTTATCTCTCTGACCCATAGAGCCTTCATCGGAACTCACCGTCAAAGCCTTTAATTGGGACGGCAGTGTCAACATTTAGAACACTTTTATTCAACTGACGCGATAGTGGCTGGCGATAACCGCCAGCCACTATCTAAAGTTTCTATCTAAAGCCTCTAAAATGAGCTTCAGAGACCGGAGTGCGTCTGCAAAGGACAGACTCGCAAAACTGGGAAAGTGAATAAATCCGGCCCACCGGGGAACAGCCTTTGACGGTCCCTCGATTGCCAAAGCTCTGTCTGAAAGGAGCTTGTAGATGGTCGAGTTGCAGACATAGGAGCCGGCATCTTGAGAGATCTCAACCGGCAGGCCCTGCCGAGTCAAGGCCTCTGTCAAAGACTCAAAGGGCAGTCGGCAGGGCAGGACCTCGGGGCCCTGAGGGTTGCGGGCTTGAGCTTCGAGACTGACTGCTCGTCGCTCAGCGGCAAGCCCTGTGCAGACCACTGCACTTAGGTCTAGTCCTTCCTGCTGTAGAGAGTCCATGGCCGCCTTGAGCTGAGCCCAGCTCAAGTTATAGTCCACTGGCAATACCAAGCACTTGAGCTCTTGAGAGAGGGAAAACTGCCCCTGCTGATGCTCTTTTTCAAGAGCTTGGACAAGTTCTTGAGTGGGGTTTGTCTTGTATTCTGCAAAGGGCTCAAAGCCGGTGAGCAAAATTGCCATAGCCTAGAGGTTTATCCAAAAGTCTTAATTTTGACAAAGGCCTAGAACCTCTGACACAATAAGTTAGTGGCGGAATCTGCGCTGAAGAGACTCAGTCCCAACTCTCACAAAGGAGATGGCTGTTATGGAAAAAGGACTTTCTGTTCCCCTCCCCAACCAGGTGCCAAACCCAGTGGATCTGTCTGTGGTGCCAGAGCACATTTTGCGCTCTGGAGCGGTAGAGAGTCTTATCCAGCAAAACGAAGACCTGATGGCTCGTCTTGGGGTGGCCATTCGCCGCAGCTCCCTGCTCGAGGAAAGAGTCAATGAGGTGGAGCAGTCCTTAAAGTCCTTCAAACATCGCTACGAAGTTCTCCAAGATCAAGTTCTCGTGCTCAGGGAAAAAGATCAGATTCTCAGTGCCCGAGCTAAGAAGGCTCAGGATGAATCCACTGAGGCCAAACAGCAGCTTTCGACTCTAGAAACGCGCTATGGGCAACTCTATGCCACCAACAAGGAGCGCGTTCATCAGTTGATGGAAAACCTCGACGCTCTCGCACGCCGAGTGAGCCGTCACATCCATCACCGCCGAAGGCTCTACCGAGTGGCCCTTGAACAGCGCCACGAGATTAAGGATTTGCGCGCTCGCCTCCAAGATCTTGAGCACAAGCTCACAGCCGAACGCACTCACAACCATGATTTACAAACCAAACTTGGAGAAGCCGCCCAACACATACAGGATCAAAGTAAAGAGGCAGAGAGCAACCAACGCCAGCTTGTGCAGTCCTATGAGGCTCAACTCAAGGGACTTCGAGAAAGTCTCCACCAGAGCCAAACTCAACTGAGTCTCTCAGAGGACAAAGTTGCTGAGATGACCTCTGTCTATGAAACCAACATCAGCTTGGAGAACAGCATTGTGACACTGAAGCGAAGTCTCGCTGATGTAGAGAGTCGCTATCAGACGGAGGTCAGTCAACTCCAACAGCAGCTGAGTGAGCGACGTCAAGAGGCCAAGGCCAAGACTCTAGAGGTCGAAAGACTCAAGTCCGAGCGAGATGAGGCCCGTCAGATGGCGCAACTGGAAAGGCAGGAAAAAGGCCATTTGGCAGAACAGGTGGAGTCCCTGCAGTGCCTATGGGATGAAAATCAAAAGGAAATCCTCAGCCAACGAGAAAAAATTGAAGCCTTACAAAAGCTCAATCAACAACTCAGCAGCCACCTCAACCAGCAACGACGGGAGCTGAAAAAGCTTCGCGAGCAATCAGAGTTTGCAGAACAACAGGCTCGACAGAAACTAAAAAACCTCAAAACCGAGGTCTCCCAGTTTTTAGCTCAATCCAAAGCCCTGCCTTCCTTTAAGGAGGGGGCCCAACCTGAGCCCCAGAGCTCAACCCCGGCCGCCCCCGAGGAACTGCAGCCCGAGTGGATGAGCAGTATGGATTCACTGATTGCCGATATTCAGAGTAAGGAGGCCGGAGGCGAGGAAACGGGTGAGTCCAAAGCCTGATCGATAGAGGGATAAAAGCTCTGCTTGGCCAGATCGAGTGTTTCATAAACCTCAACCCCAGAGAAGTTACGCACCATCAGCATACGTCGATACTCGCCGCCCACATGACACAGGCGCAGAGCATGGGGGTTCTTGCTGCCCAAGGCACCTAGTGTTTCTAAAAAGGCACTCACTCCCATGGAGCCGACAAAAGACAACTCTGAGAAGTTAAAAACCAGTCTCTCCCCCAGTAGCTGGGTCAAGCAGGTCTGCCGAAAAGTTTCCACTGAATCCAGGCCGATTCGTCCCATCAGGTGCACCACCAATATCTCTTGGTCTTTTTCAAGTCTTGCCTTCATAGAGGTCCTCCATCTCTACAGTTTAGCGCCGACTGTGAGTGGTGAACACTGGACGACTCAATGGTCTGGGCTTAGGGCCTGAAAGTCAGAACTTAAGCCATGAACTTGATGCCTTATCACGAGTCTGTTCGCAAAATAGATCCATGATGAAATGGCCACCCACCTCATTTGCATTTGGAGTTCTGTTAAGTGTCATCGCCTTTGGCCTGAGCCTTGGCTACTACCTGCGACCCGAAGCTAGCCTGTCCAAGCCGCTCACGGCCCTCGGTCAAAAGACTATCGACTGGCGCTTGCGCTGGAGAGGCCCCAGTGAAGAGATGTCCTCTCAGGTGGCTCTGCTCACCGTGGATGAAACAGCGCTCAACAGTCTTGGACGCTGGCCCTGGTCAAGGGACACCATCGCCCAGGTCGTCGAAAGCGCCATGGACTACGGAGTCAAGGTGCTTGCCTTTGATATGGTCTTCTCAGAGGCCAATGCTGAAGACGATGATGTCTTAACTCAAACACTGCGAAAGTACCCCGATCGTGTGGTTCTGGGCTACGCTCCTGAAGGTTTGCGCTTGGACCTACAGGACCACTTTCTGGCCACTCAGTGTGAATCTCTTTGGCGCAACCAACAGATCACTAAGGCGAGACTTTCTCAAAATCACATTCTCGTCAGCGGTTTTAAGGCGCCAAATCTTCCTCCCATACTACAAACTATCTATGAGCACCACCTAACCGAGGGCATTGCCGATCACATCCAGGCCAGCAGACCAGCACCACAAAGTGCCTTGCAACGCCATCAACTGGAACAGGAGATCGTGTATCAAAAGAGTCGCTACTGCCAGTCCTGGCTGGACCCGGAAAGAGACGAGCTGTTTGAGACACTGTCCGACCTGTGGTTTGATTTGGGAATCGAAGATTCCAGCCTAGATGACTACCCTGACTTTGCCACTTGGGCTGAGGAATACCGAAACCACTTTCCCCTCAGACATGACTTTAAAGTCGCTCACCAGTGGATTGTAAACTTGCCTCAATTTCATCAGGCAGCCCCCTTGAGCGGCCATTTTGCCGCCGATCAAGACGCCGATGGCGTGATCCGCAGCAAAACCCTGCTGTTTCGCGAGGCCGACAGCTATCTGCCCAACCTGGCTCTAAATGCCTTCCTAGTGGGCCAGGGGCTCAGGCTGGACTTAGACCTTCACACCCATCCCCAGACAGGAGTTCTTGGTCTTGGTCAGGCAAAAGTCGTAGACCCCAGCACTCAGGAAACCCTTTTTCATCTGCCCACAGACTCCTCCAGCTCCATGCTCGTCAACTACCAGGGACCTCGACAGAGCTTTGCCTACTTGAGTGCAGCCGAGCTTCTCGACCCCAGGCCTGAGGCCTTTATCGAGTACCGCGGCCAAAATCTGCGTATCAATAAGGCCGAGTTCCTCAAGGATCGTCTGCTGATCTTTGGTGCCTCCGCCCTGGGGATCTATGATCTCAGAGTCACTCCTTTTGATGAAAACTACCCAGGACCTGAGATCCATGTCACTCTGCTAGACAACCTCTTGCGCCAGGACTTTCTCTCTCGCCCTAAGTGGGAAGCCTGGCTGATGCCCTGGCTGATCTTAGCAGGGGGCCTTTTGTTGAGTTTTCTGATGGGACAGCTGGGCGCGATGATGGGCCTGATCGGCACAATCCTGACCTTCCTGTCTCTGCTGCTCATTGACAGGTTCTTTCTGTTTGGCCAGGGAGTGGTGGTCAATGCCGCCTTGCCCTTTTCTATGTTGGGCTTTGTCTACCTTGGCACCAATTTTTACAACTACTTGATCGCTGAAAGGGGTAAGCGTGAGCTCAAGCAGACCTTTCAGAAGTATGTCTCTCCAGCCATTGTCGATGAGATTCTCAAGTCTCCTGAGAATATCGAACTGGGTGGAAAGAAGTTGCGGGTCTCCGTGTTTTTCTCAGATGTCCGAGGCTTTACAACGATCTCTGAGAAACTCGATCCGCGATCCTTAAGTGATTTGCTGAACAGCTATCTAACCCCCATGACAGACCTTGTCTTTGAGCAGCGGGGAACCCTCGATAAATATATGGGCGATGCCATTATGGCCTTTTTTGGAGCCCCATTGGAAGATCCCGATCACGCCACCAACGCCTGCCTCTGCGCCTTAGAACATCTTGAAAAACTCAAAGTTCTCCAGGCAGAGTACCGCAAAAAGGGCCTGCCGGAAATCGATGTGGGCATTGGCATTAACACCGGAGAGGTGAGTGTTGGCAATATGGGCTCTCAATCCGTGCGCTCCTACACGGTGATGGGAGATGCTGTGAACCTGGCTTCTCGCCTGGAAGGCATCAACAAGCAGTACGGAACCCGCATTGTGATCTCAGAGTTCACCTACGCGGATGTCAAAGATAAATTCGTCTGTCGAGAGCTGGATTGGGTCCGAGTCAAGGGCAAGGCCCAACCCGTAGGCATCTATGAGCTGATGGCCCAAAAAGGTAAAATTGATGCCGAGACCGAAGAGCTCCTTAGACTGTATAATCAGGGATTTGACCTCTACCATCAACAGCAGTGGGGCGAGGCACAGAAGAGCTTTGCCCAAGCCTTGAACATTCGCCCGGACGACACTCCTAGTCGACTCTATGTGGAGCGCTGCCAGGACTATCTCAACTCCCCTCCGGCAGAAAACTGGGACGGAGTTTTTGTGATGACCTCAAAATAGCCCCATGCCATACTTTCCCACGGCATGGGACTTCTTCGGACAAAGGCAGCTTTCTTTTTTTCTATAGGCATCCTTATCTTTAGCGGCCTTACTTTTTTCGGAGCACCGCTAAAAGCCGCCTCTCCTCTTTCAGGTCTTGTCCTTAATGCCGATGAAATGATTCGCGACGGCACAAAGCAAAAGGTTCACTTGAGAGGCCACGTCCAGGTGGTGTTTGATCACCACCATTTGATGTGTGACGAAGCCACCATTGACTTGAAAAGCAAGGAGATCACTGCCCGAGGGCAGGTCTCTCTTCTCACTCCCACCATCTATATGGAGGGAGAGGAGCTCACGATCAACTATGAGACCAAGCAAGGACGGCTGGTCAACGGCTTTGTGCAGTCCGGCCAAGTTGTCTTTGATGGAGTGATTATTGAGAAGGTGGGAGAGCGCGAGTTTATGGCCATCCAAGGGCACTACACAGCCTGTAACACCTGCCCACCGAGTTGGAGCTTTTCTGGCCAAGAGATGGAGGCTGAAATTGGTGGTTATGCCTATATCAAACACCCAGTGCTGAGAGTGGTCGGAGTTCCGGTATTCTATATGCCACGCATCTTGTTGCCTCTAAAAAGTGATCGCCAATCTGGACTGCTGGTACCCTCGTGGAATCACACCCGAGCCGGGGGCTTTGCTTTTGAGCAGAGCTATTTTTGGGCCATTGACCGCAGCCAGGACCTGACCTTTGGCCTTAGACACTATCAGCTACGGGGCCTAAAGGCCCTTAGTGATTACCGTTATGTCTTGTCAGAACAGAGCCAAGGACAGTTGCGCGGAGCCTGGCTTGCGGACAGAGTCTTTAAAAATCAACAGAATCTAGACTCCGCTCTAGACCGCTGGTTCCTGAGCTACAGACACTTTTACCGACTGCCCCATGACTTTGTCCATCGCACTCGACTCCATGCGGTCAGTGATTTGCGCTACCCCCGGGACTTTCCCGACGAGATCCTCGGCCACGGGGACCCCTCTTT
>SKYF01000017.1 GCA_007128005.1 Bdellovibrionales bacterium | reverse complement strand
CCCGCCGAACTCCAAATTCGGGTGCCAAAATCAGGCCCCCAGCCCAGGAATTCACCCTGCATATGGCTTGACCCCTACCCCTCTACCTGGCCCAAAATCCTGCATTAAACCTCCTATCCTCAATCAGCCTTCTCAGAAAACCGGTGTTATCACCACTTTTCAGGATAGCTGAGGCCTGGATTGGTCTTCCAATCTCGACAAGTGCTCTTGGCTTTTTTGACGAAACATCGTAGAGGGCAACTCCCTGAATAAAATTTGATGATAAAAGAACGCGCTGATGCTTTGTGACAGAACTGAGCAAGTTTCCCTGCTGAATATTTACAAGTTCAGTCTGCTTCCAGCTTTGAACCAACTCATATCCTACTGAGGCCAAATATGAGTCAAGGACCCAATAAAAAGCACCATTCATAAGTGCTAAACTTACGGCAACTGCGATTAGTCGATAGCGAGAAGACCTAGCCCTAGATAGACCTAACCCTTCCTTATTAATTCTCTTTAAAGGCACAACCGCTCCAGATCTCCTCCCACAAAAGACGGCTGACCATGAAAAAGACAGCGGTGAACCAAAATTATGTCCTCCAGGGGGTGGGCAATTAAGGAGTCGTAAAGTAAATCTGGGATATCTAGTGAGGTCTGGTACACTTCATCCAGTTTCCGCTTTACCAAGGATGCTCCTTCCGTTTGACTCGCAAAAAACGCCAATCTCCTTTCATAAAAGGTTTGAGGTCCGACTCCCGAGTGAATCATTTTCCAAACAGCGAGGCTATGACGAAACAGCTCTCCTAGAGCCCTCAAAGAGGCCTGACCTGAGCCTGATTGGTCACAAGCCCCACCAGAGACGACTCCACCCGATGCCATAAAAGCAAAATAGATCAACAGTTCAAGATCTCTACGTTGGGGTAAACACGGTCACAAGACATGGATTTCGCGGAGAGGAGTCAGACTATTTATCTCTTTTAACAGACTGATTTCAGCTTCCGTCCCCTTAAAGTCCAGCAAGCTACCACCTCGATGTTGGGCCTTACAGCCTCGGTCCCACCAAGTGGCCCAAGCATAACGCTCAAGTGCCTCGGCATAGGCCTTCTGTCTAGCGATTTCCTGAGCCTGACCTTCCTCTAAACCATAGATTGACACTGGGTAGGCGGCAAATCCATCTGATCGATGAGTCATACATTCCGGCAGCCCATGGTGTCTCCCATGTGTGATAGCCAGCCTCTCTACCCACTCGACAAGGGCCTTAATCACAGCTAGATTTGGATTTTCATCCATCCCCATTGCAACGCTTTCGGTAATTAGGGCAGATCCCAAAGTGTCATAGGCGCTCACCATGGTTATTGAGCCGACACGAGAGATTTCTATATTTTTTGGTAAACAGTTCCTTTTCTTCAGCGCGCTCGATAAAACTTCCAACTCTGCTCTCATTGGGCTTGAAAAACCTGCCAAGGAGCTGGAAGCACTAGGGCAAAAGGGGGTTCTCCAATTTGCCCTCCCTGACCTGCGAGATAAAAGCGCCTCACGTAGGCGTACACATTAAAAACCGCCTCATCAAAAAGGTATTGATTGACCTCACGAAAGCCATTTTCCCTTTGCTCCACTTCTTTCACCATCTGTTGGAGCCTAACGTCTCTCCCTAAATCCGACAGCGCCGCGTGGAGATTTGGGGTAAAGAGCATCCTTAGATCTCCCGCCGGATCATGGGCCCAAAAGCCTGAGCTACCTGGCATAATAGAAGTCCCTCCCTCCGCAAATAAGGTTCCCAACTCCTTTCTATTCTCCACAACTTGAGGCGAAGCCAATGGAAGTCCCACTTCCTGGGCCGCCACCCTCAGAGATTCAATATATAAGTCTGGGGCTTCTCCTTTAACGTATGCCCAGGAAATCTCTTGCCCTGGTGATACCTCCAAACACTCTTCACTGCTACCGGAAGCCAAATTTGAGCCCTTTGACAGCTCCTCAATCGACAAATATCCAGGAAGAATCTTAGTAAAGATACTGCCCTCTGCGGCACCTTCAATACCAAACCGCAAACGGCTGTAGGCTCCGCGAAAAGCCCTAGCAAATGCCCTGCGACAGTTGCGACTGGAGAAGGGCTGAACCCGGGGGTTTAAAAGCAGAGCCAAAAAGCGCGCTGCCGGCATAAAACGTATGTCATGAGAATCTTTTAGGGACTGAAGGGCCTCTTCAGAGTAATGAAACTCCGCTCCGGCTACAACTGTCCGAGGCTCTGAGAGCAGGGGCTCTAAGGGAATCTGATCTGGTGACCGATATTCAAATATAAGTATGGGGGGAACTTCCCGTCCCTCCACCTTGGGTCCCCCTCTTTTTTCAAAAGTAAATCTCCTCGGCTCTTCCTTCAGCAGTCGGTAATGACCACTGGCTGGCGGTCGCTCACACAAAAGACGACTCGTCTTTAAATCGACACAGCGCTTGGGAATGATAGAGAAAAGTTCCAAACTGAATCTGAACAAAGGGGCCTTAACATCTTGATCAAAACTAATTTCTATCTGCTGGCCATCAACGGTGATACCACTGGGCCAAGACTGAAGGGGAAACTCTTGAGCGAGCCACTCCTGTAGCCCTTGTATGGACTCAATGACTGGAAACTCCGGCCTTTTATAAGCCATACGCAGCACAGAAAATGCAACATCCTCAGTGGTTAGGGGTTCACCGTCGTCAAACTCCAAATGCCTTTTCACCCTCCATGTCATCCTCTTTGAAGACAAATCATATGAAAATGATTCGAGAACACTACTGACTAACTGATTGCTCTGCGATATTTCCAAAGGTGTCGCATAGATCATGCGTTGAATAGGAAGGTTTTGAGTGCTATCGCCTTGCAAGGGATCAAGTGAAGTCCAAGGCCCTGTCTCTGTTATGATGTAGGTAAATTCTTGCCCTAATTTTTTCACTTTATAGACTGTCAGCGGGCTCAGGCTGAAGATGATCCATGCCAAACCTAAAAGGACAAAGATCAGCAATGGACTCAGAAATGCTAAAAACCACTTTACCATATTTCACAGTTCAGAAGTCCTGTGTACCCACCTTAGCCACTCGAATCCCAACCTCTTTCACAGAAGTTGAATCTCCAAATAGGTCCTGTAGAAACTCTGCTGAAAGAACCTCTGTGCTTATAGCTGACTCAGAAGGCGCCTCATCCTTATCAATAGCGCTAAAGGCAATTCCGAGTACAAAAGCTGAAAGAAGACTAAGTATTCTCATAAGCTCCTCCAAAAGAGCCCAAACTTAACCATCAAGTTTAACACATTGCAACAGCGCATGAGGGCTTTAAAATATTTACCCCCTGCAAAACAACCGACATCAGCGCCAAAGGCGGCCTGGCACTTTCACTCACCAGCCACCTGTGCCACTTTTCCGGGCAGGCCAACACCCACAGGGTCAGGGTCGAGGCCAAAAACATCAGGTGGTAGAGGTAGGTCATATTGTCCACTCTTGAGGGAGGGTTGCCGCCCATGGCCCACATGGCTGGGAAAAAGGAAAAGTACATCACCCCAAAGTAAAGCCACAGGTTCACCCGCAGGGCCCGTCTCCGAACCTCGGGAGCAGCGCCCTTCTCGCCTAAAGCAAAGCGGTCGCGGTGGTGGTAGACCCAAAAGACAAGCAGAGCTCCTCCCAGCAGCATGGGCAGGGAGAGGAAGTTAAAAAAGTGGTCCACCAGAGTTCCCAAGGTCCTATAAAGTGACTGGCGCGAAAGTGACTGGCGGTTTCTCTCCAGTCACTACATACGGGGTCTGCCCAATTTGGACTCAATGCCCCCCCTTTAGTCCACGAAAAATACAATCCATCAGCTTGCTTAAACAGTCGTTTCGTTTAACCGTTTTCTGAATTGACAGCCTGTTCGTTTAATGGTTGAACGAAATGATGAATTCTAAGGATGAGATCCGAATACTTGAAATCGATCAACTGGCTCGAGATTCCGTGCGCGATTTCAAGTTTAAGCGGGCCCTGTTTAAAAAGCTGACTTCTGACCCATCCAGAATCTTCAAAGCCATCCTTGGCCCAAGGGGGGTCGGCAAAACCGTGCTCTTGCAGCAGATTCTACTTGAAACGAAAGACTCCATTTACATTGCTGCCGACTCTCTGGACAGAGACACTGATCTCTTTGAGGTGGTCAAGTTTTTAAATGAAAAATATGGATATAAATCCTATTTTATCGACGAAATCCACTTCAACAAAAACTACCAACAGGCTCTAAAAAATATCTTTGATTTTCTAAATATCAGGCTGTTTT
>SKYF01000095.1 GCA_007128005.1 Bdellovibrionales bacterium | reverse complement strand
ACAAAGCGCTCGGAGTAGTGACTGATGGTGGCTCCCTCGGAAGCATTGATTGTGGCCAAGAGCTGATAATTGGAGTAAGGCGGTCTCGGGCAGGCTCCCCCGAGGTCTTCAAACTCGCAGCCCTCGGGAAGACGGTAGCCACGCAGCTCTATGCGATCTGGAGTCACCTGGTCCTTGATCATCACCCTCACCCGCACAAAATCGTCTTGCTTGGCAGATAGAGTCAGACCCTGGGCCATTTCGATTTCGTTCAAAAAACCTCCAGTAAAGGACATGGCCTCATAAAGCCTCAGGGCAAAGCCCTGATCGACTTCCAAGGTCACATGGCCCTCTTCTGGTCGAAAGGGACCCAGGTCAAGCAGAGCCACATCCACATCTGGACGAATGCGAATCTGGTAGTTGATACGGATAGATCTCGCCCCCGAACACTGATCCTCGCCCGAGGCGCAAAAGGGAGTGTAGCTCACTATGGCCTGGATGGGGCACTCAATCCCCGGCTCTCCGGGCTCACAGAGCCGCCCCTCAAGGCTGTAGTAAACAGGGGTCATGCCCGCTGTCATGCTTTCAGGGCCAGCAAGGGGTCTGTCCGGCCTCAAGTGAGACACCAGCTGCAAAGGGGTTTGAACAAACTCTCCCCCGGACCGGCTCTGACAAAAGACATCTGAATCTGGGTCGAATCTTAAACAGCCCTCAAGACTGGGGGTGAGAGCTTGAGAGGCCTGAAGGGAGAGAATCTGCCCAGCACTTTGACGGACATTGCGCACCACCTCTGATCGAGCTCCCGTAGCCCGCATGGACTTCATCTGCTGGGCAAAGGTGACCATAATCTGGGCCAGCCCCATCATCACCACAACTCCAATGCCCATGGCGACAATGACCTCGAGTAGAGAAAAGCCCCGCACAGGCCAAGCCCTGCGCCCTGTGCCTCTATTGGCACTGGCTTCAAGATTCAGTCGTTGCAGTTGCAATCCTGTCACCTTCAATTCCTCCCCTAACACGTTCTCGACATATTCTCGTCAAAACTTATGGTCTCATAGACCTTCCAGCAAGGTAAACAAAAACTTAAACTCCATCCCTGTCAATTTGAGACAGTTGAGCTTTCCCTTGGCAGCTTTCCCTAAAAAAATTCTTGAGTTAGGTTCAGTCTAAGACCCTTTAAAAAAATCATCCGGTGTGAGGCCTCTGTCTCACATTGAGAGGCCTGCAGATTTAGATTTTGGTTTAGACTTCAAATTGCAAGACCAAAGCACAGATGTTAAGGATGGTTTATCTCATACGGCGAGGTTTTATGGCTTTTGTTCAACAAGTTCTTGAGTGGCAAATTCTAGATCAGCTTTTAAGCTCTCTCTTTCTTCTGGTGGTGATCCTCACCAGCCGCTGGCTTTTGCTCAACGGGCTCAGACGTTGGTCTTTTGGAGATGGAGAGCTCAAGCGCCGCTGGATGGTTCACGTGAAAAACCTGGCTTTCATTACCTTTGCGTTGGGCCTGTTTGTGATTTGGGCCACGGAACTTCGCACCTTTGCCCTGTCTGTGGCGGCCATTGGAGCTGCTTTGGCCATCTCTATGAAGGAGATGATTTTGTGCTTTCTCGGAGGAATGTACAAGGCCAGTGTTCGACCCTTTGATATAGGTGATCGAATCTCCATCGGAGAGGTGCACGGCGAGGTGATTGACCACGACTTGGTCAGCACGACCCTGCTTGAAATTGGGCCAGGTAAGGATTTTCCTCACCTCACGGGGCGACAAATTAGCCTACCCAATTCCCAACTCCTCAGCTTGCCCGTTATCAATGAGTCCAATAGACGACGCTACGTGTTGCACACCTTCAAGGTTCCACTCAAGCGCATGACCAATTGGAAGAAGGCCGAGCAGGCCCTCCTCCAAGCTGGACGGGAGATCTGTTCCCCCTATTTGGAAGCGGCGCGCTGGCAACTCAGTCGCATGGGAGAAAGAGAGGCCATTGAGATCCCCTCCGTGGATCCCCAAGTCTCCGTGCGCCTTTCCGACTCTGGCCATGTGCAACTGATTATGAGAGTCCCTGCTCCCGGGGTCAAGTTGGGCCAAATTGAACAGGACATCTTAAGACGCTATCTGGAGCTTCTCGATTGAAGTGTATGATCAAGTGCAGGACTGGCGACCACGGCAGGGATTGAACCTGCGACCTACAGTTTAGGAAACTGTTGCTCTATCCAACTGAGCTACGTGGTCCATCGACTGAAGTTCAGCAAAAGAGCCTCTGTCTCTATCCCCATTCTCGACAAAAATCAATCCTCGTCGAGCTCATCCTCTCCAATGACCCCTAAGCCATATTTTTCAACCCGATAGCGCATAGAACGAAAGGTGATATTGAGCAGTTTTGCAGCTCGCTTTTTGACCCCCCCCGAGGCGTGAATGGCCTTAATCAGCAGCTCCTTTTCAATCTGTCCCATGATCTTGTCCAGCTCTACCCCATCCTCGGTGATCTCAATTTCATGGCTGGACGCTAGCTTACGTCCCGCAGGGGTACTGACAAAAGGCGGTAAGCTCTCAGGCAAGATTGTCGCTCCCCCCTCCAGCGCCACCGTGCGCTCAATGATGTTTTCAAGCTCCCGCACGTTGCCTGGATAGCTGTACTTTTGAAGAACCTGCATGGCCTCCTGACTGATCCCTCCAATGCTTTTGCCGAGCCGCTCATTGTACTTAGCCAAAAAGTGATTGGCTAAGGAGGGAATGTCTTCGGCTCGCTCCCTTAAGGAGGGAGTCTTGATGTTGATCACATTCAGCCTATAAAACAGATCCTGTCTAAACCCACCCTCCTTAACCATCTCTTCGAGGTCTCGATTGGTGGCGGCGATGATGCGCACATTGATCTTTGTGTCATCTGTGGCTCCTACGCGACGAATCACCCTCTCCTGAATGGCTCGCAGCAATTTCACTTGGATGGTCAGTGGCAGCTCTCCCACCTCATCCAGAAATAGCGTTCCCCCATCGGCCACCTCAAACATTCCCACCTTGTCGCCGATGGCCCCCGTAAAAGAGCCCTTTTTGTGTCCAAACATCTCGGACTCCATCAGTGATTCAGGGATGGCTCCACAGTTGACCGTCACAAAGGGCTTGTCCTTGAGTGTGCCATTGTAATGGATGGCCTTTGCCACCATCTCCTTTCCTGTTCCACTTTCTCCAGTGATCAAGACATTGGTGGGAGCCTCGGCCACTCTTTTGATCAAGTCATAGATCCGGTGCATGGCCTCAGAATTTCCAACCAAATTCTGAAAGCTGTACTCCTTGCCAATGACTTTCTTGAGGCTTCGGTTTTCCACCTCCAAGTTCTGACTGCGCAAAGCATTGGCGATGTTTATGCGAACCTCATCGATTTTAAATGGCTTAGTGATATAGTCATAGGCTCCGAGCTTCATGGCCTCAACAGCGTTCTCAGTGGTCCCAAAGGCTGTGATCATCATAAACAGCATGTCTGGGTATTGATCCTTGACCTCTTTGAGCAGCTCTAAGCCTGTCAGGTTGGGCATCTGCAAGTCAGAGATCACCATATCAAAGGACTTCTTACTCAGCAGATCCAGGGCCTTTTGTCCATCCTCTGCACAACTGACCTCGTAGCCCTCTTTACGCAACATGATCTCCAAAAACTCCCTGATGGATTCTTCATCATCAACGACCAAAATCCGTGCTTTCATCACCTTCCTCCTTTAAGCAGTCATGCTCCGAATATGATTTCCCTGAGGATCCAATTCCTTTTTAAATTTCAAAGTCGGAAAAAGGATCTTAAACTCTGTCCCCTTTCCAACCTCACTCTTGACCACCACCTCGGCCTGATGCATCTCAAGTATCTTGTGGGTGATGGCCAACCCCAGACCGGTTCCCTTGGGCTTTGTGGTGTGAAAGGGCTCAAATATCCTCTCCACCAAATGGGGATCCATCCCCTGGCCATTGTCCCTTATCTTTACCACCACATAGTCGCTGGCCTCGTCCTCGCAAATCACCTCAATTTGAGGGCTCTGGCTGTGCTCAAGGGCCTGAGCCGCATTGATCAATATGTTCAAAAAAGCCTGCTTCAGCTTGTCTTTATGGCCCAGGATCATTTGACTGGAGTTAAATTCCTTCAAGTAGTGAATGTCTGTCCGCAGATTACGGTTGAACTTAAGCACTTCTAGGGCTTCCCGCAGCACCTCGTTGACATTGATGGGATCCTCTGCTGCGAGTTCGGGGCGCACATAGTCCAAGAACTCTGAAATCAAGGCGTTCAATCGGTCTATCTCTTTTAAGACAATATTCATCAACTTCACATCTTCTGGTGGCAGGCTTCCCCCCGATGTCACTAGGAGCTGAATGCTGCCGCTGATGCTGGCCAGGGGGTTGCGAATCTCGTGGGCTATTCCTGCGGCTAGTTGCCCAACCGCAGCCAGCTTTGCCTTGTGCTGCATCTGTCTTTCCAGATGCTTGACTTGAGTGAGGTCTTGAAACAGGACAAGATAGCCCTTGAACTCCTGGCGGTCATCAAAAAGGGCAGAAACAATGATCTCTATCACCAGTTTGTCGCCCCGGGGGTGAAGCCACTCGAGCTCCTGTCGGTGAGCCTCGCCTTTTTTAAACTCTGTTTGATTAAGTCTATCTACCAGGGGTGCGAAGACCTCCCCAATGTGTCTTTGACTGAGATCTCTATAGCCGGTGATTTCGGCTGCGGATTGGTTAAAGCTAATAACTTGGAGGCGACCATCTACTATCATTAAACCGCTTGCGATATTCTCAACGACCAAACTGTTCAGGGACTTCAATGCTTCTAGACTGGAGGTCTGTCGGCTGATCTTTCTGTGCATAAAGTCCAGCTGCTCACCTAAGGCCCCACTGACCACGGGAATAGAAAAGAACGCCAAGTTGTTCATCAACACCAGCAGATAGAGGTTCACCCCCTCTGAGTGTGGGTTGAGAATCATCAGCCAACTGAACAGAGCTGAGGTCCATAGTCCTAAATAAAGACCACCTCTTTTTTGAAAAATCAGCCCGCCCAGTATCAGATTCACTAAATAGAGAAATACAAAGAGCGACTGTCCTACTCCAGTAAAATAAATCAGAGTGGTAATCACCAGAGTGTCAAAGGCAAATAGAGCTGCGTTGATCTGGAAGTGTCTTTGCACCCAATCAAACAAAAGAAGATAGATCCCATTAAACAGAAAACTAAGGATCAGAGCTGCGTAGACCGGAACCCAGATGGACAGGCTAAAGAAGTGCTTTTGGCTGAGTTGAAAGGAAACGATAAAGAACAGCACCAAGACCATCAGCCCCGTTCTTATGGCATGGACAAGAAACCACCGGTCAGGGCCACTATGAGTTGAGGCTAGTCCTGGTGAGCCCCCCACAGGCTCCTCGTTGAGAATCAGAGAAAAGCTCTTCATTATCCCATAACCGCGCCGGCAAGATCAAAGATGGGCAGATACATCGCCACCACAAGGACAGCAATCACACCCCCCAAGAATACCATCAAAAGCGGTTCAATAAGGCTGGTCATGGCATCGGCTGCTGCCTCCACCTCATCCTCATAAAAATCGGCAATTTTTTCCAGCATCGCGTCCAAATTTCCCGTCTGCTCTCCGACTGCAATCATCTGCACCACCATATCGGGCAGGTGGCGGACCTTTCTTAAAGGCTCTGCAAGACTTTTGCCCTTACCAACAGCCTCCTTGGCATCCACCAGAGCTTTTTCAATCACATAGTTACCCGAAGTCTTCCCGGAAATCTCAAGGGCATCCATAATGGTCACCCCTGCCCTGAGCAAGGCCGCCAGAGTTCGTGACATCCGAGCCACTGAACCTTTTTGGACCAGATTGCCCATCACAGGAAGCTCAATAAGGATTTGGTCGCAGACCTTACGACCCTCCTCACTTTTGTAGTAGAGCTTTAAACCCACGGGCACAGCAACTAATAAACCCACAAGCACATACCATTTTTCCTGAAGGGTGTCGCTGGCAGTGATCACCATCTGAGTCAGAGCCGGAAGCTCTTTGTCTGCGGAAGCAAAGATCTCCATAAAGCTCGGAATAACGAAGACCAAGATTCCAGCAATCACCCCTATCGACACCACAATGATCACGGCCGGATACCAGAGGGCGGAGACAATTTTCCCCCTCAGTTTATTGGATTTTTCAATGTACTCGGCCAAGCGATTGAGAATTTCGTCCAGAACACCGCCTTCTTCCCCGGCTCGCACCAAGTTCACATAGGTTCGGTCAAATACGGCCGGTTGAGCGGCCATCCCATCGGCCAGCCGCTTTCCCTTTTCCACTCCCCCGATGATCCCCTTAATCGCCTTGATCATTCCCGGTTTGCGCCCCCCTTGCGAGAGAGCATCTAGACTTTGCATAATGGGGACACCCGCACCAATGAGTACGGCAAACTGCCTTGTGAAGAGCTGAAGGTCTTTGGAAGAGACACTGTCATTAAATAGATTCAGTCCCCCACCTCCACCGGCTTGCTTCTGTGCTGCGGCCTTAGATATCACCTTGACCGGGACAAGGCGCTGGGCCCTGAGCTTAACTCTAACTTCTGACTCATTGGTGGCTTCAAGCTCACCTTGAACGAACTTTCCCTCAGCTGTCTTTGCCTTAAATAGATAAGTCCCCACCCTATACTCCTTGGCTTAAACCCCTGCTTGTTTCAGCTGTTTGTCCAACTCATCTGGATCATTGCTCACTAAAAATGCCTGGCGAACATCGATTCTGCGTCTCATCACTAGACGCATCAGAGACTGGTTTAATGTGCACATCTGACTCTGATCTTGTCCAACCTGCATCATCCCATAGATTTGATGGAGCTTGTTTTCTCGAATCAAATTGCGAATATTGGTGTTCATCATCAATACCTCGCAGGCGGCCACTCGCCCCCCCTGCAAAGTGGGAATCAGCCTTTGGCTAACAATAGCATTTAAAACTAAGCTCAGTTGGACCCGCACACGGTCCTGCTGATCTGCCGGGAAGGCACTGACCACTCGGCTGATCGTCTGAATAGAGGAGTTGGTGTGAAGGGTTGCAAAAACCAAATGCCCCGTTTCTGCTATGGTCAAGGCGGCTTCAATCGTCTCCTGATCGCGGAGCTCACCCATCAAACAGATATCCGGGTCCTGGCGCAGCACATATTTTAAGGCCTGCTTGTAACTGACTGTATCCACCCCCACTTCCCTCTGATTGACAATGGAGGTCTTGTGGCTGTGGATGTATTCAATTGGATCTTCGAAAGTGATTATATGGCCCCTGCGCTCCTGATTGATTTTGTCAATAATAGCGGCAATGGTCGTGGTCTTTCCACTGCCTGTTGGCCCGGTGACCAAAATCAAGCCTGAAGGATAGCCTCCAAAGTGATGAACCGCCTTGGGCAGCCCCAGACTCTCCAGACTTGGAATTTCTAAGGGAATTCTACGAAACACCCCAGAGACCAGCCCCTTTTGAAAAAATAAATTGGCCCGAAAGCGGCTCATCCCTTTGACACCAAAGCTAAAGTCAATTTCCTTTGCCGCTTCAAAGCGGGCCTTTTGCACATCGGTCAAAATGGAATAACACAGACTCCTGGTGTCATCTCCGCTCAGCTCTCCTGTCTTGACGCGGATCATTTTCCCATCGACACGAAGAACAGGGGGAGATCCAGCCACAATATGCAGGTCCGAGGCATTTTGCTTAATCGCTGCCTTCAGAAGCTGATGTAAAGTGATCATAGATCATCCCGCACCGATGTATTTAAGACTTCTTCCACAGTCGTCAGGCCTTTTTTGAGCTTCATAAGGGCACTCCCACGCAGAGTCCTCATGTTGTCCTTCTCAATGGCCATTCGCTTCAGCTGCAGAGGAGAGGCTCCCTGAAAAACGGCTTCCTTCACTGCAGCAGTCATTCTCATCACCTCAAAGATAGCCACTCGACCTTTGAGCCCTGTCCCATTGCACCTGTCGCAGCCTTCACCCCGACGCAAGTTATTGTACTGATCCAATTCATTTTCGGGCACTCCTAAGTCTAAAAGAACCTCGGGGGCCACTTTGTGATCACTGGCACAGGCGGTACAGACCCTCTTCACCAGACGCTGGGCAATCACCAAACTAGTTGCTTCAGCCACCATATAGGGGGCCACACCCATATCGAGAAGACGACTCACCGTTGAAGAGGCATCATTGGTGTGCAGGGTGCTGACCACCAAGTGACCTGTGGAGGCTGCCTTATAGGCGATCTCCGCAGTCACCAGGTCACGAATCTCCCCCACCATAATGATTTCTGGATCTTGGCGAAGAAAGGATCTCAAGGCCTCAGGAAAGCCAAAGCCGATCTCGGCATTGACCTGAACCTGATTGATTCCATCCAAGTTAAATTCCACTGGATCCTCGGCAGTGGAGATGTTCTTTTTGGGGGTGTTCAATTCACTGAGCCCTGAGTAAATGGTCGTGGTCTTTCCACTTCCCGTAGGACCCGTAATGAGCAGCATCCCCTGAGGCAGGTACAGGGCATCTGTAAAGGCTTTAAGCTCCTCTGGCTCCATACCCAACTTGGCCAAATCCACCTGTAGGTTGGACTTATCTAAAATCCTCATCACCACTTTCTCACCAAAGAGTGTGGGCAATACACTCACCCGAAAATCCACCTCAGACCCACTTTTGAGTTTCACTTTAAGACGCCCATCCTGAGGTCTGCGCTTTTCGGCAATATTGAGCTTACTGAGAATTTTAATACGGCTGACAATGGCTGCAGCAGTTCCTGGAGGAGGCTGGGTCTTCTCATAAAGGGCGCCATCAATACGAAAGCGAATACGAAAGCGCTTCTCATAGGATTCAATATGAATATCTGAAGTTCGCGTCTTGATCGCCTCAGACAACATCGCATTGACAAACTTTACAATGGGACCATCGGCATCAACACCTTCTTGGTCCACAATCTCCACATCTCCACCACCCTCGGCGGTGTCAAAGGAGTCTTGCGAGTCCTCCATTTCAGACATGATGTCTTCAAGATAGGCCGCCGATCCCTCGGCAAAATTGCGCTCAATGGCCGCCTTAATGGCAGACTCTCCAGCAACAACCATATCAATCTTACATCGCGTGAGAAGCTGCAGGTCATCTTTGACATAGATATTGCTCGGATCTGAGACTGCCACCACAAGGTTCTTTTCAAACTTTGAGACTGGGATTACGCAGTGCTTGTCACAGATCTGCTTTGTCACAAGTTTGACGGCCTCTGGATCTACTTCAAAGCTGTTCAAATCAATGGTGGGAATATTGTACTGCTGACCCAAGAACTCGGCCAGCTCACTCTCCTGGACAAAACCCAGCTTAACAAGAGCTGCTGTGATCCGGCCACCGGTGTTTTTTTGCTCTCTTCTGGCTTGATCCAGCTGATTTAAATTGATCAAGTTCTCCTTCACCAGGAGTTCACTTAAACCCTTGCGAACAGACATATATCCATCCCCCTTATAGGGATAGTCTATACTGGGGTGACATTTTTTGTAACTGGGCGAAGGTCTGGGTGGCTAAGATATTTTTTACCGGTGCACCATCGAACCCACTCCGCATCACTAAAGGCTGCCAATTGGTATCCGCTAACTCGATTTAGGTTGAGATCTCCGGCCTCTTTCAGCAGAGCCGTCTCCTCTCGGTTCAAAGCCAGGTCCCAGACCCACCCCTCGCGCCTTAGAAAGTTCAAATAGGACAGCTCCGGCAAAAGCTCATTGTCAGCTACTATGGGAGTCGTGTTGACCAAAATAGAGCTATCACCCGGCAGGCGCACCAGGCTCTCCGGAGCTACATAAGCGTAATGAACTCCAAAAAATGTCTGCCGAAGCTGAGAGAGCATGTCCTCAACTCGGCTTTTACTTCGTCCGGTCACTTGAAAGTTCTTAAACCCTAGCTGCACCATAGCCACAGCCGTTGCTCTGGCCAACGCTCCATTGCCAACGATCAATACGGATCCTGACAGGTCCAGAGCCTGCCCCAACTCATTTAAAAGTGTTTTGATTCCATGAAGAGAGGCTGATCTCGGCCACCACAACTGCTTGTTTTCTGCCACCAAGCAGTCGGCTGAGCGCAATATCGAAGACTCTGAAGTCTGGCGGGAAAGAGATGGAACTGCCTCTCTCCCAAAGGGGGAACCGAGGCGGATTTGATCAAACTCAGCCATCGCCTCCTTGAGGGCTGCTGAAAAGTCACCCCCTGAAACCTTGAGCTGATGAAAGCTATTGCGAAGACCTCGGTCATTGAGCTCCCGACTGAGGCTTTCAAAGCGATCTTTTTGCTCATCCGTAGATGTGATCTCTGCCCACCGCAAATTTTGACTCCTGATTCTAGTGTGGCTTTGCCCCCTGCTCCTGCCACCAGCTTTTAGCTTGGTCTAAATCCCGCGCGATGGCCAGAGACAAGTCCTCCGCGCTGGAAAATTTTTGCTCTCCCCGAAGTCGGTGCAAGAACTCCAATCGGACCTGCTGCCCATAGAGGTCCTGTCCCTGCCCCATGCTCCAAAAGTGAGATTCGACCTTTAGCCTCGGGGCAGAGCCTTTATCCGCACTACTGAAAGTCGGGTTTGTCCCCACATTGGTGACTGCGGGATAATTCTGGGAGCCCAGCCAAGCCCTACAAATGTAGACTCCGGATTGGGGCAGGCTCTGACTTGTTACCTTCAAGTTGGCTGTAGGAAATCCAATTCCCCTTCCTCTGCCCTCACCTCTTTGAACTGTTCCACGCAGAGAAAAAGGACGCCCCAACAGGCGAGCAACCAGATGCATCTCTCCAGCTGCTAGCGCTTTGCGGATACGACTGCTAGAGATGGCCATTCCATCCAGCTCCAGGGCTGAGACCACTTCTAGGTCAAAGCCCATCTCTTGGCCCAGCTGAGCAAGCAGTGAAAGGTTTCCACTCCTCTGGGAGCCAAAGCCAAAGTCGTAACCCACAAGAAGTTTTTTCAACCCACAGGGGAGAACAACCCATTGGCGAATAAATGTCTCCGGCTCAAGAGCTGCAAACTCCTTAGAGAAGGGCTGAACAATCAAATAATCCACCCCAAGTCCCTCGAGCTGCTCCTGAAGGTCTTCGAGGTCAAAGAGCTTCGCCATGGCTCGTTCTGGATAGAGAACTTGAACAGGATGGGGGTCAAAGGTAAAAACCACACTTGGGACCCCTAAACTCTTGGCACCGGCCAAAAGACGGTGAATGATCTGGCGGTGCCCTAGATGCAGTCCATCAAAGTTGCCAATAGTGACCACTGAGGCCTTCAGAGGGCGGGGCAACTGCGACACTCCAAAAAAAGTTTCCATGGACCTTAAATAACCACTTTTTTCATCGAACTCATTGATATTTTTGGCAATTGTGATACGTAGCGTTACTGAATGACTGAATACTTCTCAAAACTCGCTCTCAGCCTATGGCAGGCTCGGGACCTTTGGCTCCGAGCCCTGGCCTGTTGGGGCATTGGCTTGGCTTTTGTGTGGCTGGATAAGTCCTCGATCAACTTCGATCGCCGCTTCCAAATCCGCGGCCCCCAGAGCCCTGCAGCCGAACTTGTCTTAGTTTTGGTTTCACGAAGTGAGTGGGCGGAAATACATCGAGCTGGCCGCGAGTTCTTACGCCCCCTGCCCTTTCGCGAACTCGGTTTGAGTTCGGATAACTTTTACTGGAACCCAAGCACCTGGGCTGATCTCCTTGAAAGAATTCTCGAAGATAAGCCCCTTGGCATCGGAGTGACTCTGTTCTTTGACCCACAGACCCTGGCCTCCCCAGAGCCACTGCCAAAAATTGAAGTTCTCATGGACGAACGAGTTTTTTGGGCGGCCGAAATTGATTCTGAGGGCCGGGCCCGACTGCCAGCTTTAACCGGCTCTTTGGCCTCGAACACGGGCATAGCTGAACTGAGGGCCGATGAGGACCGTGTGGTGCGCAGCTTTAGCTCAGGCCTGGTTCAGATCCCTCACTTGGCCCTCAGACTTGCTCAGTCCAGTCTATCTAGAGCCTCCTTGTCTCAAGTGATCACAGGAGAGAGCTACCTCATCAATTTTCAAGCGCCTCCAGGCCATATCCCCCAGGTGAAAATGCGGGATCTTTGGAGTGGGCAGATAGCCCCAGGCTTCTTTCATAATAAGATTGTTTTAATGGGCAGTTCAGATAAGGACAATCACAGCTTTCCAACTCCTTTAGGTGATATGTCTAGAGCCGAAATCATTGCTCAGATCACCGATAACATTATCGGCGACAAGTGGATTCAGCCAGCCCATCCCTACATAATTGCAATTTATCTGTTGGTCTTGATGCTTGTCAGTGTATTCATTATGACCTCTTATCCTCAATCCGTGGCCTTTGTCTTTTTATTTTGGTTGGGCACTGGTGTTGGGGCAGTTTCCCTATGGACCTTTGACAGCTTCTATTTTTGGCTTCCCATTCAGGCCCCTTTGGTGCAGCTCATTGCCACCTACATTATCTTTTTAGGCCACCAGCTAACCGTCAAAGAGAATTTAAGTTGGAAGCTTGAACAGGAGAAAAAATACCTGTTTGAGGTAGAACAAATAAAAAGTAACTTTATCAGCCTTATTAGCCACGACCTTAAAAATCCGCTGGCAAAAATCCAGGCCATCTGTGACCGACTTTTGACAAAGCCCGTGGAGCCTGAGGTTGAAGACGGCTTAAAGGCTCTGCGCAATGAAAGCGTTGAGCTCCACCGCTACATTCAATCCATCTTACAGATCAGCCGAGTGGAATCTGGGGCTTTTCGCCTCAACAAAGAGGCCTTTGATATCAACGATGTGGTCAACCACTGTGTCCGGCAGCTTGAGCCCCTCGCTCAGGCCAAAAACATCCAATTTGAGATCAGCCTAGAGCCCCTGTTTTCCATTGAGGCCGATGCCGTTCTCATCCAAGAGGTCGTCCTCAATCTTCTAGAAAATGCCATAAAATACACTCCAGAAGGGGGTAAGATTCATATCTCCTCTTTGGAGGTTGACAACGAGGTCCTGGTCACGGTTGAAGATACAGGACCCGGCGTCGCACCCGAGGAGCAGGATAAGATTTTTGAAAAATTTTACCGTGGACGAGATCAAGTTTTAGCCACAAAGGGCACTGGTCTGGGACTTTTTTTAGTTAAATACTTTGTTGAACTTCATCGGGGACGAATTATTTTTTCCAGCGAAGTCGGCAAAGGAACCCGAATGGGATTTTCTCTGCCCATTCATGGATCAGAGAACACTCAGAGACCAGAAGAGCTTGAGGTGAAAACCTCAGAGGAGTTAGGATGAAAACTGAAGTCAGAGTATTAATTGTAGACGACGAGCTGGAGCTGAGAAGATCTGTTCACTCCATTTTAACCAACAACGTCACTGAATTTGTTTTTTCTGTGGATGAAGCTCAGACGGGAGTAGAGGCGGTGGAGAAGGTCCGAAGCTCTCACTTTGACCTCGTACTGATGGATGTGCGGATGCCAGAGATGGACGGCCTTGAAGCCCTAAAACTTATCAAGGAGCATGACCCAAAGACTTTTGTGGTGATCATGACCGCCCACAGCAACCTCAACGACGCCATCACCGCCATCAAGTCTGGAGCCTACGATTACCTGGAAAAACCTGTCCAACCCGAGAAACTGGCCAACATCGTTCAAAAGGCCGTGGAAACCCAGGAAATGGTCTCAAGCCTTGCGATCTCCAACCCCATTTTTGATGACGATATTGACTCCGAATTTGTGGGTTCATCCAAAAAGATGAACGAAGTCTTTGACCTCATCAACCGGCTTAGCCAGGTTGACACCACTGTCCTGATCCGCGGCGAAAACGGCACTGGCAAGGAGCTTGTGGCCAAAGCCATTCATTTCAATTCTCCTAGAAAACACGGAGAATTTATTGCTATCAACTGTGGAGCCATTCCAGAAAACCTGATGGAAAGTGAGCTTTTTGGCCACGAGAAGGGGGCCTTCACCGGCGCCGTTGAGCGCAAGATTGGCCGCTTTCAAATGGCCAACAAGGGGACTATCTTCCTAGACGAAATCGGCGAGCTGCGCCCAGACCTTCAGGTCAAGCTGTTGAGAGTGCTTCAAGAGCGCACCTTTGTTCCCGTCGGCAGCAATCGTGAGATTAAGACCACGGCCCGGATTGTGGCCGCCACCAATCAAAACCTTGAGAAGATGATTGAGGAAGGAAAATTTCGCGAAGATCTCTTTTATCGTCTCAATGTGATGCCTATCTTTCTGCCACCCTTGCGAGATAGGGTCGATGACATCGAAAGTCTCAGTCAGTACTTTATTCGCCGATTCAATCGCAAGCACAACAACGCCATCCAGGGCCTCAACCCCGAAGCCTTAGCTGCGATGAAAAAGTACCGTTGGCCAGGCAATATTCGCGAGCTAGAAAACGTGATTGAACGAGCTTTTATTGTGGAGAATGGATCCTCTATTCAGCTCAAAAGTCTGCCAGAAAATATCCAGCAGGCCTCGGGAGACCTCATCGATATCGATCTTCCCAAGCAATACTCTGGCCCCTTGGACTTTGATCAGTTTAAGGAGCAGACGGAAAAAGAGTTTATTATTCAAGCCCTCAAGGCCAATGCCGGAAAGATCAACAAGACCGTGGCCCAGGCCAACATCCCCAAGAACACCCTGCTCAGAAAAATTAAAAAGTACAGCATCAACGTCAAGGACCTGTCAGACGATTAGCCAACCTCTAATAGACTCGTCTCCTACTGCTGTGACCTCTCCCTGTGGCCTCTCCCCGTGACCTCTCCCTGTGACCTCTCCCTGTGGCCTCTCCCCGTGATCTCTCCCTGTGACCTCTCCCTGACTTACTGATCGCACTCCTATGCCTTACTCCTTTTGACCTACCCCCTGACCTCACCCCTTAATGATCTACCCCCTTAATGATCTACCCCCTTAATGACCTCCCCTTATGACCTCCCCTT
>SKYF01000172.1 GCA_007128005.1 Bdellovibrionales bacterium | reverse complement strand
GACTACAGCTACTGGGCCGAGGAGACCGAGGCCTTGGAGCAGATCGCCTGGAGCCTTTAAGCCTTGCGTTAGAGGCGTATCCCCGCTTTTCACCTGCCCTATCTTCAGCTAGAGTAGCGGCTCTTATGGCTGGGTCCCATACAATGGCACCCCGAGTTAACCCCGCCAGGTCCGGAAGGAAGCAACGGTCGCTCAAGGGTCCATGTGATATGGGGTGCCTGGCCACTTTTTTGAAGGGGAGCAGTCTTGTCCTACCAGGTGATCGCCAGGAAGTGGCGCCCTCAGACCTTTGCCGATCTTGTGGGACAACCCCATATCAGCCAAACTCTGCTCAATGCCCTTCAGTTTGATCGCCTTCCCCATGCCCTGCTCTTCACCGGTCCCAGAGGCACAGGAAAGACCTCGACTGCGCGGATTTTGGCCAAGGCCTTGCGCTGTCCCCATGCTGTCAACTTCATCCCCTGTCATGAGTGCGGCGAGTGCAAAGACATTGCGGCCGGCTCCTCCTTGTCTGTTATTGAGATTGATGGTGCCAGCAACAACGGGGTCGAAGACGTCCGGGAGCTGCGCAACTCCGTCAACCTGATGCCCTCCTCGGGAAAGTATAAAATATATATTATTGACGAAGTGCATATGCTCTCCTCATCGGCCTTTAATGCCCTGTTAAAGACTTTGGAAGAGCCTCCTCCACATGTTCTATTTATTATGGCCACTACAGAAGTGCAAAAGATCCCCAACACCATACTGTCGCGCTGTCAGCGCTTCGACTTTAGACGCATCCCGGTGCGCATGGTGGCTGAAAGTCTAATGGCCATCTGTCAAGCCGAGGGAATTGAGGCTGAGAAAGAGGCCCTGTGGGTGGTGGCTCGTCAAGGTGAAGGCTCCATGCGCGACTCCCAAAGCCTCCTGGATCAGGTGATCACATACTGCCAGGGGCCTGTCACCTTGGCCGGAGTGACAGAGGCCTTGGGTCTGACAGATCGTCAGATGCTGCTGGACACCCTCAAGGCCCTTGTCGAAAGAGATCAGGCTAAGACTATTGATATTGTTGAGCGTTTGTTTTTTAGCGGTTACGACAGCAGAATCTATGTGCAAGACCTGCTTGAGGAGCTGCGCCACCTACTGTTGGTAAAAATCACTCCCGCAGAGCGTCTCTTGCAACTCGTTGATCTGCCCGACTCAGAGATTGAATATCTAAAGGAAATGAGTGCAACCCTGAGCGAAGAGGACATTCACTTGCTCTTTGATATGGCCTTAAAAGGGGCCAATGACATTCCCCGATCTCAGGACCCTAAGATTATGCTCGAAATGCTGCTGCTGCGCATGGCCTCAGCTCCCCGTATGGAGGCTCTTCAGTCCTGGGTCCAACAGGGGGCTCAGCCTCCTTCCTCGAAGCCCTTGCCTGTAGTGAGCACCAGCCCCCAAGCCCCTCCGAACCCTGGCCCCAATGACTGGCGGGACCTTGTGCAGCAGATTCAAGGGGTGAATTCTATTGTCGGTGCCTCCTTGGAGCACACCTGCCTGTTGAAAACTGAAGGACAGGTTCTTCACCTGGGTGTGACAGATAAAAAGAAGTTCCTCATCGATCAGCTGTCCAGCTCTGACTTTCAAAAAAAGGTGAACACTTACTTAAAGACCTTTTGGGGGCCTGGATTTAGTTTTGTGGTAGAGGCTCTTGGCCCCTGTGCACAAACAGCAGCTCAGCATTCTTCTTTGACTCCAAGGGCTTTAGAGGAAAAAATCAAAGAGGAAAAAAAACAGGAGCTGCTCCGTCAAGTTCAAGAGCACCCCCTGATTAAGACTACACAGAGCTTATTTAAAACTGAAATCCGAGCCATTAAGGAGATCAAACTATGAAGGGTTTTGGCGGAGGCATGCAGCAGTTAATGAAACAGGCCAACCAAATGCAGGCGCGGCTTAAAAAAGTCCAAGAGGAGTTGGCCAACCAGGAGTTTGAGGGCTCTGCTGGTGGTGGCGGAGTCAGTGTTAAGGTCAATGGCAGCAACACCGTCTTGGCTGTGACCATCAACCCCGATGTGATGTCAGCGGGCGACGTGGAAATGCTTCAGGATTTGATCCTGGCCGCCACCAATGAAGCCATTAAAAATGCCAAGGAAACTTCAGACAAAGAAATGTCCAAAGTCACCGGAGGCATGGGGATGCCCGGGCTGTTCTGAATATGATTCCCCATGTGCCCTCTCTCGAAAAGCTCGTTCATGAACTGTCGCGGCTTCCAGGCATAGGGCCCAAAACCGCCCAGCGGCTGGCTTACTTTGTTTTGAAGTCCCCGAAGGAGTTCAATGATTCTTTGCGCGCCGCACTAATGGCTGTGAAAAATGATGTCAAAGAGTGCCCTCAGTGCTTTTCTTACACAGAGGCTGAGGATCTCTGCCATTACTGCTCAGACCCCTCTCGACATGAGGATGTCCTCTGCGTCGTCGAAGACCCAGCGGATATCAGTCGAGTTGAGATTTCGGGGGTCTTTCGCGGACGCTATCATGTGCTTCAGGGGGCCATCTCTCCTCTTGACGGAATAGGTCCTGAGCAGTTGAAGATTCAGGCTCTTTTGGAGAGAATAGATCAAAGACAGAACGAGGGGGGGCCGGTGCTGCGTGAGATTATTTTGGCATTAGATGCTGACCTAGAGGGGGACACGACAGTTCTCTATTTGGCACAACTGCTGCGTAAACGAGGTCTTCAGGTGACCCGCATCGCCCACGGGGTTCCCATTGGGGGTGATATTGACTACGTAGACCATAGAACTCTGGGGCGAGCCATCGAAAATCGGGTGCAGCTGTAATGTCATTTATCAACTATAACGCCAAGGAAATTCACTGCAAAGTCGTCTACTACGGGCCTTCGCTCGGAGGCAAAACAACCAACTTACAGTGGGTTTACCATAAAACTCTGGCCAAGGAGAAGTCCGACCTCTTCACTCTGCCCACTGCCGTTGAGCGCACGATGTTTTTTGATTTCCTCCCACTGAATCTGGGCGATATCCGCGGCTTTAAAACCCGATTTCACCTCTATACCGTCCCGGGTCAGGTCGTCTATGATGCCAGCCGCAAGCTCATCCTCAAGGGCCTTGATGGGGTCGTCTTTGTTGCAGACTCTCAGGCCGAGCGTATGGAAGAAAACCTGGAGTCCATGGAGAATCTCAAACGCAACTTGAGCCAACAGGGCTACGATATCAATGAGATTCCCTTAGTCATTCAGTACAACAAACGCGATCTGCCTAACGCCTTGCCCGTAGCTGAACTTCGCGCCCAGCTCAACCGCTACAATGCCCCGGACTTTGAAGGCACTGCCAGCGAAGGAGCTGGGGTTTTTGAAGCACTGAAGACCGTCTCCAAGTCCATTATCACCGTCCTTAAAGGGGGCGACATTTAATCTGAAATCTGCTAAGCTGCAGGCCAATGAAGACAGAGCAGCTGATTCAGGAGATCAAAGCCCTTAAGGCCCAGCGCCAGGCCCTGATCCTGGCTCATTACTACGAAGAAGGCGACATTCAAGATGTGGCCGATGTGGTTGGCGATAGCCTTTACATGGCCCAAGAGGGACAAAAGGCCAAAGAACCTGTTCTGCTGGTGGCTGGCGTGAGCTTTATGGCAGAAAGTGCAAAGATCCTCTCTCCTGACAAAACTGTGCTCTTACCCGACCCCAAGGCCGGCTGTTCCCTAGTAGATCACTCCCCCTTTGAAAAGTACCTTCAGTGGCGCCAACAGCATCCCAAGGCCATCGCTGTCACCTATGTGAACAGCAGCGCTCTAGTGAAAAGCATCACTGACGTCACCTGCACCTCCTCCAATGCGGAAAAGATCATCCAGTCCATCCCCGAAGATCGTGAAATTCTCTTTGGCCCGGACCGCAACCTAGGGCGCTACCTGTCCAAAAAGCTGGGCCGCGAAATGAGACTTTGGCCAGGGGCCTGTGAAGTCCACGTGCTCTTTTCTGCACGAAAACTCTATGAGCTCAAGAGCCAGCATCCAGAGGCTCCGATCTTAGCCCACCCCGAATGTGACGAAGCCATTTTAGAGGTCGCTGACGTCATTGGCTCCACCTCAAGGTTACTTAAGGAGGTCGAGCAGAACCCTGCCACTCAGTTTATTGTGGCCACTGAGTCCGGGATCTTTCACCAAATGCAAAAGGCCCGGCCGGAGGCCCAACTCATTCAGGCTCCGGCTGAGGGATCCTGTGCCTGCAATGAATGTCCTTATATGAAGATGAATAGCTTGGAAAAAATCCGCAATAGCCTGAGGGATCTCAGCCCCCAGG
>SKYF01000116.1 GCA_007128005.1 Bdellovibrionales bacterium | reverse complement strand
TTTCTTTTGTTATCGCCATTCAGATTGTTGGAAAAATTTAATCTTTTCTAAAACGTCCTATTACTGGATGAATAAGAACGAACTAAGAACGAACTAAGAACGAAGAAAGTGAAGCCAGCTTATAAAGCTGGCTTCTTTGTTAGAAGATACCAAGGGGCCCATTCTAGAGCAGTGGGTGAACGATCTTTTCAAACTCTTCCTGGATCTGACTCAAGTTTTCTGGGCTGTTTGCCTCAAAGCGCAAAACCAACACAGGCTGAGTGTTAGAAGCCCTCGCCAAGGCCCATCCATAGGGAAAGCTCAGGCGGATGCCATCAATTAAATTAACCTCAACTCCCTGCTGCCTCTGGCTTGAAAAGTGTTCCTTGATAGCGGCTACGATGGAGTGCTTTTTCTCCTCGGTGGTATCGATTCTAATCTCAGGAGTATTGTAGGCGGAGGGCAGGTCGGCGAGAAGCTCCGAGAGGTTTTTTCCAGTCTGGGAGAGAATTTCGATAACTCTGAGTCCAGCGTAAAGAGCATCGTCATATCCATAATTGCGGTCGGCAAAAAAGATATGGCCGCTGAGTTCACCCCCAAAGGGCGCTTTTTCGTCCTTAATCTTCTGTTTCACAAGGCTATGGCCAGTTTTCCACATAATCGCCTGTCCACCATACTTGCGAATGTAGTCGTACATTCGGTCGGAACACTTAACGTCACCGATAATTTTTTCTCCGGGTCTATTCTCCAAAATAAAACGGCTGCACAGGGCAATGATTTCATCCCCTAAAATCATTTTTCCGGTGTGGTCGACGACTCCGATGCGATCTGCATCTCCATCAAAACCAATACCTAGAAGGGCCTTGTTCTTTTCCACCGCTTTTTTAAGGTCTTCTAAATTCTCTTCCACAGTGGGGTCGGGGTGATGGTTGGGAAAAAGTCCGTCTGGCTCTTCAAACAAGATTTCAGGAGTAAGTCCAATGGCTTCAAACAGTCTGCGGGCGACTGAGCCTGCAGCCCCATTTCCACAATCCAAAACAATGGGAATGTTTTTGAGGCCCCCAAACTCTTTTTTGTAGCGTTCTACATACAGAGGCAGGATATCATAAGGGTCAATCCTTCCTTTTTCGCCCTCTGCGTAGCTTTTAGTTTCTATGATATGGCCAAGCTCTTTGATGTCATCGCCAAAAATGGTACTGTTGCCCACAGAAATTTTGAACCCATTGTAATTGGGTGGGTTATGGCTTCCAGTCACCATAATGGCTCCGGACACATCAGGTAAGGCAAAGGTCGAAAAATAAGTCACAGGGGTTGTGACTAAGCCCAGCAGTCGAACATTCGCCCCGGAATCAGCCATCCCCTGTGCCAGTTTCTCAACCAGGAGTGGAGAGCTTTTTCGGGCATCTTGTCCAATGCAGATAGTGGGGTTTTTTGCAGAGTTGGTCTTGCGTAGAAAGGACACATAAGCTCTTCCCAAGTGGTAGGCGAACTCGGAGTCAAAGTCTTCGTTGACCACCCCACGGATATCATACTCTCTAAAAATAACTGAATTCATTTTCATAAGCTCGATGCTCCTTTCGGGCGAGTCATCTCAAGAGCCCGCTTAAGAGCAGTCAGCATGGAGAGATGAGAGGCTTTGTTCTGGTTAAAAATATCCTTTCCTGTTCCATGATCTACGCTTAGGCGCAAAAAAGGCAAGCCCAAGGTGATATGCGCTGAGCGGTGATCCGCATGAGCCATTTTGAAGGGAATAAGCCCTTGATCATGGTAGGGACAAAGGTAAAGGGAGTACCTATCCCAGTTTTCCGGTCGAAACGCGCTGTCAGGCACCAAGGGGCCTTCAGTGGGAATAGCCTGAGACTGAGCCCAGTTTAAAAGGTCTTCGTAGAGATCCTTTTCCTCTGACCCCAAAAGACCTTGCTCTCCAGCATGGGGGTTGAGACCAACCAAGGCTATGGGCTTGACTGTGGTGGAGCTTTCCCTGCTTTTGCTCAGGGTCCACCATTGATGGCTGATTTGAAGAGCCCTTTGGAATTTTGATAAGCTCAAAGAGGCGGGGACTTCGGCAAGGGGGATATGATCTGTGACCAGCACCACATTAAAGTGGTTACCTAGAAAGCCCATAAAAAGGTCATCCGTCTTGCAGATGGACTTAAAAAGCCCCGTGTGGCCAATCTCGCGTAAGCCACTTTGACAAATTAGAGTTTTGGATAAGGGGCCAGTTACCAGGGCCTGAAGCTCATTTTTTAAACAGGCTTGAGTTGATTCCACCACCCAATGAGCGGCGGATTCCTCTGAGCAGATATCAATCAAATGTTGGGGGTCAAAGGCCATCTGACTGTCAATATACTGTTCATAGCTCGAAAAGGTTTTTCTCTTAAAAACCCCATCCACAAAATCGAGATGCGACTTTGGACAGCTTTGGCTTCGCCATAAAACGATTTGATGCCCATGTTGTGGTCCAAGTTCGGCAAGTGCCTTAAGGGCGACTTCAGAACCTATTCCATCTGGGTCCCCACTGGTCAGGGCGAGTCGGGACGGAGGGACTCTGACCTCAGTTGTCAATTTTATTGACCCGGATAAAAGCATCTTGACGGAGTTGACTCAACCACAGCTCAAATTGGGCTCGAAAGGACTCTGCAAACAGAGCCTCTCTGATCCGTTCACGGTTGCGTTCAAAAGCAGGGTCAGGAATCAGGCGCCTGCTTAAGACCTTAAAAATATGAAAGCCTGCAGGAGTTCTGATGATCTCAGAGTATTCACCCACATCCAAGTTTTCAATTGCTTTGGCCATGGCAGGATGCATCTCGCGCAGCTGGAAGGAGCCTAAAAGTCCACCTTGGGCAAAGTTGGGGTCTTCGCTAAACTGAGCAGCGAGACTTGCAAAGGAGTGAGGCTGTTGGAGTCGAGGCAAAAACTGTTGGGCCCTCTCCAGAGCTGCTGTTTCTCCTCCCCTCCGAGGATTGAAGAGGATATGAGCGATTTGATACTCGAAGACATTTCTTTGACCAGGCCCCGTCATTGCCAAGTATCGCGTCATGATGTCCTCATCTGATATGCGCACCTTGCTGCTCACTTCACGCTCGATGAGTATCTGACGAGCCAAGGAACTCCTTATAAAGTCCTGGTAATCTGAAAAGGCGATACCTTGCTCTTGAAGAGCAGCTTGAAGTTCTGCTCGGCTGAGATTTCTGCGTGACAGAATACTGCGAATCTCCTGTTCAACTCTTTCAATGGTGATTTGAATCCCTAGGCGCCTTATCTCTGAATCTAGAAGGCGCTCATTGATAAGGTGGTTCAGGAGAGATTCCTCACTTTTTAAAATCTCCTCGGCTTCTACCAGGCTCAGCAGGGCTTCATCTACTAGGCCCCCTGTTTTTAATCGCTCTCTGTACTGGCTCATATCCTGCAGGGTCACTATTTCACTATTGACCACCGCAAGTATACCATCGACGACTTTTGCAGAATAAGCAGGTGTAGACAGGCCACCTAAGGTGGCCATAAGCCACAATACAAAGATTGGTTTCCATATTCGGCTTGGAGTTTGAATCATTTACTGACTCCTTGTCTCAATTATAAGTGCATTGATAAAATCATTGTCTCGAAAGACTTTTCGCTGGCGGACTTGGTCTTCTAACCAACTGGAATAAGCTGCCTGCTCTCTGTTTTCTAAAATAGAGCGTAGAATCTCAGGTTGTGCTTCATTGAAGGAAATTGTACTGAGGCCGCGCTTTTCCATTACCTCGATAATATGAAATCCGTAGGGGCTTTGTAGGATTGCTGTTCTTTGCCTAGGGTTAAGGCTGAAGGCGTGGTCAAATACTTCCAAAGTCCCTCTTTCAATCCAGCCCAATTCACCGCCTTGATTGGCTTCGGGACTGATTGAGAATTTCTCAGCAAGGTCAGAAAAGTTCCCCCCCCTATTCAACTCATCGATGACAGCCTGGGCGTCACTTTCTGAGGCAAGTACAATTTGTCGAAGTCGAGCCTGCTGGGGGCGTTGAAACCTCTCTGTGTGGCTTCTATAAAAACTCTCCAATTCACTTTCTGAAGGTTCGGGAAGGTCCTGTCGGATCATTTCACTGATTTTTTTTTGCAGAACTCTAGAGCGCATAAGTCTTCGCCACTCTTCAAAAGTTAAATCTTCGTCGGCCAGTGACCTTCGAAAACTCAAATCATCAGGATAGCTTTTGCGAATGCGATCAATTTCCTCATCTAAATCTTCTCGACGGACAATGAGGCCGTTTTCTTTGGCCCACAGTTCAGACATTGCATCGATAATAAAGTCACGGATCACCTGTTCTTTGGCTTGGCGGATATTTGCCTCATCTTTGACACTTAGGGCATCGAGGTCTTTAAGGTGCAT
>SKYF01000049.1 GCA_007128005.1 Bdellovibrionales bacterium | reverse complement strand
TATCAATGGTGTTGATGGCCTTGGTGGCTACGACGGTGCCGCCGGCCACCGAGGGCACCGAGGCCCTCAGCCAGTATTGGCGGGTGGTGGGGTTGTAGGTGGCCGTCACCTCAATGACCCGTCCATCGGACATGGTGATTTCTGCGCCAAATTCCTCCCTGGCCAGGCACCCGTCGTCGCTGGGAGGCTCCCAGCGCCGGCGCTCCAAGGCCACCTCTAGGGCGGCAAAAGAGCTCTCGAGCATCTCAAGCTCAGCCAGCTGACGCAAAAAATCCTGCTGCAGCTGCACCCTCTGTAGCACCAGGGTGGACATGGCTGAGCCAAAGATAAAGAGTGTGCTGATCAAACCCATCACAACGATAAGCCCTACACCCTGGGTGTTCTTTACAAGAAACGTAAGTTTTATTAAAACCCGCAACGCCCCCCCTTTTTTTCAGCCAAACCTTTCACTTTTAATGGTAAGACGCCTTTGGAAAAAGGTCTATATATTCTTATTTAGCATTGCCAAAATGAGACAAAAAGCAGAGCTCGCGTTTCATCTTGGTGCGCGACGAGGGGCCAATTCAGTGCCCTTAATTGTCACTTCCCTGTAATCCTTTTGCCACCCAAAACCGCGAAAGCTCTTTTTAGAGCCAACGCAGGGCTGTTTTGCAGCTGGCACCCGCTTTGCTCTAAGTCTTGACGTAGTTTAGCCCCAGCACACCTTTGTTTAGGGCTGGGCCAAGAAAAAGATTGGAGCGTAAGTATGAGTACAATTCAAGTGATCTCTCAGGCCTTTCAAGCCGGTGGCATATGGATGTGGGCAATATTGGCCCTGCAAATTGCCTCCGTTGTCATTATTATTGAGCGGGTTTTTGCCCTCTACCTTTTAAGAAGACCCAATCAGAAGAAGCTCGTTCAGCTGTTTGAGAAAGACATTAAACAGGGTCAGTTGGCCACTGTTGTCGGCAGAGCTCAGGAGCTGAGGTCTCACTCTGTGGCTCAGGCGATCAAAGCCGGCGCCCAAGCGGCCATTGATATGGGTGGACGAGAGGAGATTCAGTCCCGCATGGATGAAATCCTGTTGCACGAAAATTCCAAACTGGACAAGCGCACGGGCTTTTTGGCCATGCTTGGAAATGTGGGCACCCTACTGGGGCTCCTTGGCACCATCGTGGGTCTCATTCAGGCCTTTGCCTCTGTGGCCAACACCAATCCAGTGGAAAAGGCGGCCCTGCTGACTCAGGGGATTGCCTTGGCCATGAACACCACGGCCTACGGCCTCATTATGGCCATCCCCGCCCTGGTGATGTACGCAATTTTACAGAACCGAGCCAACACCCTGGCCGAAGATATCAACCAGGCAGCGCTCAGAGCCTTTAACTGGCTGAGCTACAGCTATGACAGCATCCCCAAGCGAACTGTAAGAAAGAAAGCTCAGTAGGGAGTTTGTGATCATGAAAAAGAGCCTGGACTTTGAAATCAATCTGCTTCCGGTGATCTCACTGCTGGCCGTCTGCATCTCCTTTCTGCTGCTGACGACGGTGTGGATTCACCTGGCCAGCCTGGACATCACTCAGGCCCATGGCACGGAGAGCAGCTCGGAAGAGGAAAACAAGAAGAATCTCTGGATTACCTTTGAGAGCTCCGGCCAACTCCTTTTTGAAGTCAAGGACCAGTCCGGAAAGAGCTTTTTTAAAGAAACCAGTCGCTCTGGACAGGACAAAAAAACCAGGGACCAATTGCGCGCCCAGATTGCCAAAGTCACTGAAGAATTTGCGCAGCTGAATTCAACAATTTTGCGGCCTCATGCGCAGACCCCCTACGAGAACATTATTTTGCTTATGGATTTGGCTCGCGAGAGTCAACTCAAGGAAATTGGCATCGCCCCGCTTTAAGGAGAAGGATGATGAAAAGGATCTTAGCCAACACCACCATGAGATCGGCCCTGGGCTCACAGTCTGCTTTGAAGCCAAAAGCCGCTCTGGGCAAAAAGGCCCTGGTCATCACCTTGATTCTAACTTCCCTTGTTGACGTCTTTTCTATTCTGGTGATTTATCTGTTGGTCAACACCTCGGCCTCTCAGGAAATCACCCTAAAGGGCGACATTGAGCTCCCCATTGCTCACAACACCTCTGTCATAGAATCTGGATTGGTCCTACGTATAGATGGAAAAGACCTCTATATTGACGACCAAATCGTGGCTTCAGAAGACCTCCTCTCAAAGCTTGAGGAGATGGCCATGCAGACTTTGATTATTCAGGCCGATCGAAAAATCGCCTTTTCTGAACTGAGCCCCATTCTACTGATTGCCTCTCGCACAGGTTACTCCAAGGTGCGCTTTGCCGTAATTCGCGGCGATGGAGCCGGCACATGAGGTGGATCAGACTCTCTGCACAGCTTCTCACAGGTCTTGCACTTGGCTGGCACTTTGCCTGGGCCACGCAGATGGACCTGAGCACTCACGACTTGGTGATTGAAAAACTGGAAAACGTCCTCAAGTCCTACCGCGGGGAAAAGCAGGAAATCTGGGCGATTTCTTCTCGCCTGGCTGACCTCTACGCCGACCGAGCGCGTTTGCGGTTTATGGCCGAACAGGAGAAGGGCTGTGAAAACTGTCACCAGTCCAAAGAGGATAGAGGTCGCGCCCTGAGAGTTTATCAAGATATCTTTAATCAGGCCTCTTTAGAGGCCCAGGAGCGCATACTACTGCAGATCGCTCACCTCCACCAACTCAATGGAAACACAAGGCAGGCCCGCAGAGTCTTCGAGAACATTTTAGCCAGCGGCAGCCAGTACAGCCAGAGCCTTAGGGGTCAGGCCGAAACTGGCCTAGGCGAGATGGCCTTTCGCCAGGGCAATTTTCAAGTGGCTCGACGCCACTTTGAAGCGGCCCTAAGGAACTCTCACACCCCCAATCGTCCGATCGTCCAATACCGGCTGGCCTGGTCGATGCTCAACCTGGGCGAGGAGACTCAGGCGACTCAGTCCCTTATGGATCTGCTTCGCCACCCAGACTCCAATATGCCTCAGAGCTTTTATGAAGACGCCTCACGGGACTTGGCCACCTTTTTTGCCAGAGGCCCTATCACCCAGGGCCAAATCAACACTCTGCTCGAACTGTCCCACCCTGAGGCCCAAAGATCAAACCTGTTTTACCTAGCCACTGAGGCTGATCGACTGGGACAAAAGGCTGCCGCCATGAGGGCCTTTGAGTTTTATGGCGCTCGCTACGAGCTAACAAACCTAGAACGTATGGACCTTCAAATCCGCAAGGCCCAACTGGAGTTTGATCTGGGTCGCCAGGACAGGGCCCTTGAGCAGTACTCTCAAGCTGCCAACTCATGGCGACGCATCAACTGTCGCAGACAACAAGACAGCTGCGCTGAGATTCAAAGCCGCTTTAAGAACTTTGTCGTGACTTGGCACCGGGTGAGCAAAACCAGGCCCACAGCCTCCCTGTCTGCGGCCTATCAGACCTACATCGCCACTTTCCCCGAAGATGCCGATATGATTTTCCGCTCCGCACAGCTTGCACAGTTTCTCAAGCAACATGAAGTGGCCGTGGAGAGATTCCGCAGCGCGAGCAGCTTGGCACATCGGCAGCTGAGAAGAAACAGCAGCGCTGAGCTGAGAACTATTTTTGAAGGGGCTTTGGTGGGAGAGATCGAGTCCGCAGAGCAGTCAAAAAACTCTCAACTCCAGTTTGCCGCCTACGATCACTACTTAAACCTGAACCCCCAAGGCGAGCACGCCCACAAGGTTCGCTACCAAAGGGCCCAGCTCAACTATGCTGAAAAAAACTATCGACTCGCAGCTGATCAGTACCGAGAGGTGGCTCTCAACTCTGCCTCAGGAAAGTATCAGGTGCTGGCTGCCGACCTGGCCCTCGACTCCTTGGCTCTCCTCAAAGAAGACCGCTTGATTCAAGATTGGGCTGATGAGCTGAGCAAAGCTCTGCCTCAAAAATCTGCTGAATACCAGCTCATCTCCTTTAGAGCCCTGATCAACGAATCCAAGCAGGCTCTCGACCAAAGTCAACCCGCAAGGCAATTGCGACAGATTCACCAGCGCATGAAGCAGAGAGGTCCAGTCCAGGGCAGCACGGGTAAGGACAACCAGGCCTTCCATAAAAATCGTCTACTGCTGGCCATGGAGCTTAAGGATCAAGCTGACATCCTCGTAGCTGGCCAAGAGCTGATCAACATCAGAGGCACCTCTCAAAGCGATAGGAACTTGGCCTTGGCCGCAATGGCAGAGACCCACGAGGCCCAAGAAAACTTTAACCAGGCCTATAACTTAGCCAGACAAATTCAAGTTTCCTCTCGAGACCTCTACGAGCAGGAGATGAGACTGGCTCATTTGGCAGGCCGTGCCGGCAGATCCCCTCGGGCGCACTTTCAAAAGGCCTCTGACTCGACAAACAATATTCGTAAAAAGAACGAGGCTTTGGCCCAATTGATACTGATCGACAGAAACCCCTGGGCTCTCCTCAAAACTCATCGCAGCCAGCTGCGACGAAGCCCGCTGACATACTCGCGACTGGTTCTTGAGGTCTATGGACTCTTTCCCAACCGCAAAGAGGCCGAAGAGCATCTGAAAAATAGAGCTTTAAGAACCTCTGAGGCTGGATTGGCTCTGCAAAGAGCTCTGTTTCACGCCGATTGGCGAGCTGATTTTCGCCAACTGATCTCTCACAATCTGGAGAGAGGGTCTGATCAACAGGTGCAAAGCTCCATTCAACGTCGATTGAGACTGTTAAACTACCTTGAAGGCAAAACTCAGACTTCACTGAGTGGATCTGACTGGACAGAACAAATTGTTCTCGTCAATTTGTTGAGCTACGAATACGATAGGTTTTTTAGGGAGCTCGTCTCCTTGCCCTCTCCCCGCGGGCTCAACGCTCAGGAACGCACCCAGTATCAACAGCTTTTGGGCGAGCAAGCCGCTCCCTTTAGGGAAAAGTCCGAGCAAACTAAGGCCACCCTCAATCAGCTTTGGAACCAATCCGGGCCGCTCAACCAACTGGCCAAGGACTATGAGACAGCTCAGCCGGGCATTCGCAATTTGATTGCAGCCGAACTCAGGCTTCTGGAGCGTCTAGCTCCAGAAAGACAGCAAAATCGCATTCGACAGATTTTACAGAGTCAATCTCTTGCCCAAAACAGCGGAAGTCTCCGCAGAGGAGGGTCTAAATGAAGAACAGCATGCAAGGACCTAGCAGCCTTTCCTTTTTTGTTTTCTCGTTGCTGATAACCACCCTGATTTCCTCCCAGGCATTCTCTCAAGCCAAAAAGAGTTCTCTTCCCCCTGGAGCTGAACTGAGTACAGACCTGCGCTTTGACCCTTCGAACGTCTACGGAAGGCACAATCACGCGGGGGAGGCCGTAGTCACAGTTGAGGACGATAAGTTGATGGAGCGTCTCTTAGGCCTGCGCACACACTTTAAAGATCGCCTCAAAGAAACCTCTGATCAGCACTCCTCAAGGAGGATGCCATGAAACCCATGCGCCTTGTTTTAGAAAACAGTCTCGGACAAGTGTCTCGCTCTGTCCTATGGAGCGAAGAGACTTTTGAAGTTGTCCTCTGTTTAGACAGCCGCCGACTTGAAATCGTCAAGGACAGCTCTGAACTTAAAAATTTGGGACGAAATATAAAAGTGCTCAAGCGCAGCTCGATTGCCAGCCTGGAAAAGCGCCCCATCGCCCTGACCGGATTTGGAAAATTGCGCTTGGGAAAAGACCAGGAGACTTTCAGCCCCTCTGTGGCCTTTCAAGATGAAGAAAGCCTGGACCTTTTTGCTCTGACCAAATGGACTACGGCAGCCCATGTAGGGACCGTTTTGGCCATTCTCTTGGTGGCCTTTTTGTTCAAGCCAAAACCCTCTGTGGAGGATCAGGTGGTCTTTATCACCCCCCAGGACAGAGTCGAAACCAAGGCTCAAGTGAAACCCAAAACTGTGCCCGTCAGTGAAAGACGGATACAGCCCCAGCGGAAGAAGACCCAGGCCAAAGTCTCTGACCGCACCACTGCTCCTAAGAGAACCCAAATGAAGACCACAAAACAACCCCAACCGAAGAGACCTGTGGCCCAGCGAACCAGGGACCTGTCAAAAGTGGGAGCTCTTGGCGCCCTTGGAGGCACTCAGCAGGGCTCCAGCAAGCAGGGGGGATTGAATCTTCAGGCGCGCAACAACTCCTCAGGCTCTGGAAAGTCTGGATGGGGCGGCGTGGGTGGAGTGGACTCCACTCAGCCAGGCCGCGGCATTGTGGCCTCCCAAGTTGGCAACAACCGACAGGCTCAGGGAGCGGGAGGCTATGGCACCCGGGGCAAGGGCGGTGGACGCAGTGGCTACGGCAACACCCAATTTGCGGGCCTGTCCGGAGGCTACACTCTGCCCCTTGAAGAAGAGGCCCTCATTCAAGGTGGCCTGGACAGAGACCAGGTGGCGGCTGTGATTCAGCGCCATATCGGTCAAGTGATCTACTGTTACGAGCAGGGTCTGCAGAGCCAGCCCTCACTTTCTGGCCGAGTGACCATGGACTTTGTGATCTCCGGAAATGGGCGTGTGCGCACCGCCAATGTGGCCAACACCAGCCTGAGATCTCGCTCAGTAGAAAATTGCATTGCCGGAAAACTGCGCAATTGGACTTTTCCCAAACCCCAGGGCGCAGTGGACGTAAGAGTCTCTTACCCCTTTGTGTTGCGTAGAGTGGGTCAGGGCTAGAACGGGAGTATGATTATGAATGGCCAGTATATTTATAAAGTTGCCGTTTTTCTCTTCAGTGTTTTCCCAGTGCTTTGGCTGTCCGCCTGTGGAAAGAATCCTGCGGACAGAGGCAGCAACCCTTTAACAGCTTACCCTGAGCTGACTGAGTATGTCGATCCGGAGATAAGGAGTCTTCTTCTTCAGCGCAGTTGCATGGACACCTTTCTCATTGCTGACCCTTCGGCGCCAAATATTCTTTATGGACCTCAACTGAACTACAGCTCAGACAGCAATTCCAATTTTGTGATCTGCCTACCTGAAAAGCTGGCTCCTGAGAACTTTTCCGCATCTTATATCTCTGTCACCAGCGAGGTTCTTGGCGAGAAAGTAGGCCTTCAAGAGCTTCCAAAGATTCCTGAACAGGGCCGCCAACGGTGGTTGCTCAGTCTCAATTCACTGAGTGACTCCGTCGAAGGAGAGCTCATTACCCTTGCATTTGAAAAGAGCTCAGACACAGAAAAAGATCAGCTGGGTGAAAAACACCTTTATCTGGTCTTTGAGTTAAAGAAAAAGATCCTTGGTGGAGGTGAAAAATGATTATGTTACGCTTAACTGGAGTCCTTTTGGCCGCAGGCCTTTTGCAAGCCTCCCCAGCCCTGGCTGGAACCTCTCATGAAGTCGATCAGCTGCGCTCTGACCTGCAATCCCTGGGTGGAAACTCAGCCATTTTGCGCAAAGCCCGGAGCATGGACCCAAACAACCGGGCTCGAATTGTTCAAGAAAGAGAGGTCAACCGCAACCTTCGCTTTGAGGTGGCTGCAAGCTACGGCTATGTGGCAGGTGGAGACCCCTACACCCTCACCGACAACCTAGGACTGCAACTGGACTTTCACATCAATCCTCGCTGGTCTATAGGGACCCGCTACTATCAGTTCTCAAACAGTCTCAGCCGTGAAGGAAACAGAGTCGCTCAAGCGGTCCAACAAAATCCTGAGCTGACTTTCTTTGACTCCACCGACTATGCCAAAGATAGTTTTATGGGCACGATCAGCTGGTATCCTGTCTACGGTAAGCTGAATTTATTTGATCTTAGGGTGGCTCAGTTTGATATGTACACTCTGCTGGGCTATGGGCAAATTCGTCTGGCTTCTGGATCAGCGCCCACACTGACTGCTGGGGGAGGCGTGGGAATTTGGCTCACTCAGCATTTTTCCACCCGCTTTGAGGCTCGCTGGCAATCCTACAGTGACCGCCCACAGTCGGGCGAGGCTCGCCCCTTGGATCTCACCCTGCTGTCGCTGACTTTGGGGTTCTTACTCTAGGAGGTTTCAATATGCTCAAAAAAAACTCCTTTCACTTTTTCTCAGCGCTGGCCCTAAGCTCTTCTCTGGTGGTGACATCCATAGCCTCAGCTTTCGCCTCAGCCTCTGCTTCGGCGCAAAACCCCCGGCCAATGACGCAGATCCAGGCTGAAAGACAATTCCAACGGGCCCTGCTTCTGGCTCAACGAGACCAGCCTGAGGCCAGTCACCGGATATTGGAGGGCCTGCGCCAGCAGGTGGTCAATCAGTCAAAGCCTTTGATGGACCCTCATCTACTCAACCTCACTGAAGCCCGAGTTCTCTTTCAGATGAACCGCTTGAACGAAGTCCCGGGACTTTATCGCTCGATCCCCAAGTCCTCTCCGCTCTGGCTAGAGGCCCGGGAAGAGCTGGCCTGGGCCTATCTGCGCCAGGAAAAGCCGGAAAAAGCTCTGGCTGAACTGAAATCCCTTATGACATCTTTTTTTAGAAACACTGTGGGCTCTGAAGTCTTTGTGGCGGCAGGCCTCACTCACTTGTCCACTTGCGATTATGTTTCTATCTTTAATTTATCTAAAGAGTTTAAGCAGCGCTTCTTACCTCGAGTCGATGCCTTGGCTGCTTTGTTAAATAACTCACCCGAATCCGAGGCTCTCCTAAACAGGGCGCTTGAGGCCCTAAAAAAGAACTCCCAGCTCACTCTTGAGCCCTTGCTTGCGCAACTGCCACGAAAGCTCTCTCAAGATCCGCTTATTCTACAATCCCTGTCTCAGTTTCCCTCAGAGGCCAGCAGAAGATCGGCCCTGCGTCGCAGCCAACAGCTGGCTCGAGCCGAGCTTCAGGAAATCAAACAGAATGTCCAGAAAGTTCACCTCATTGAAGCCGAGGCCATCCAGCGCATGGCCCTTGAGAACCGCACGGCCAGAAGAGACAAGGTTCGCTCCAGCGGACACCCGCATCAGGGCGAAGTTCTCTCTTTTCCAGCGACTCGTGAGGTGTGGCGCGATGAGATCGGGCATTTTGCCGTGGATCTAAAAGAGTGCCCCCCTCTCAGGCTGGCCGGCAGGTAGTGGCTGGCGCGAAACCGCCAGTCACTAGGTAGCAATGAGCTCAGTAATCGTCATCATCGCGACCGGAGCTCTCTGACATTCCGCGCACTTCTTCAATGTAGTTCTGAGCTTCATCTTCGTAATCGCTGTCGTCAGCGGACTCATCGATCTCCAGCTCCTGAATGGCCACGAGAAAGTCCTTTTCACTGCGCAGGTCTTTTTTAAGCATCTCCAAATATTTATCCGGATAACGGGCGGTAAGGTCCTCAATGTAGCGGGCCAGCTTGCCCTCGGTGAGAATCTTCTTGCGCACCTGAATTCTCTTCCAAAACATCAGGTAGTGGTAGCGACAGTAGCCCTCAACTACGGCCACTTGATCACAGTCCCGCACTCGACAGTATCTGCGGCCCTCGGCATCGGTCAGAATGACTTCTTCTTCGTGGTCGTCTTTTTCTTTGACTCTAGGTCCTGTGGCATCTTGATCTAGAGCCTCACCCACCTCTTCATCGGACCCAAAGTCCATATCATCGTCAAAGATGTCCTCACCTGCGTCAAAATCCTCTTCTTTCGCTCTTTTGTCGGCTCGACCTGCCTTTTGCGGCGCAGCTACCTGTTTGTCTTCACTCTTCGAAGCCTTGGGTGGCTTTGCAGGTTTTTCAGGCTTGGCTTTGGCGCTTGCGTCTTTTGCGCTCCCCGATAGGATTTTATCTTTTGCCTGACTGACAATTTTTTTGGCTAAATCCGCAAGACTAGAGCCCTTCTTGCCCACATTTTTCACTTCAGTCGACTGAGTCTTCTTGGTCGAGGCCTTTGAAGCTGAGCCTTGACTCCCTTTGACTTTGGATTTTGGAGCCGTCTTGGCTGCCACTTTTGCCTTCGTCTTCTTCTTGCTGGCCTTTTTCACTGATTTCTGTGCGGCTTTCTGTGCCACTTGAGCCTTTTTTGTGACCTTTTTTGCAGACTTCGACGGTTTGGCCGCAGCTGTGGAGGTGGTTTTTTTTGCCGCTTTTTTCGCAGTCTTTTTTACAACCTTCTTCGCTGTCTTTTTTTTCGCTGTCTTTTTTTTCACGCTATTTTTAGTCTTTTTTGCGGGAGTTTTCTTTTTTGCCATGAGCTCAAACCTGAGGGATTTTCACAAGGAGGTCAACAACAAATCCGGCCTTTTTAGTTCAGCCTGATCGCTCCGGACTCCGTACGCACATAAACCTGCCCCCCATCAGAGCCCCTCAGCCTTCCTCTGGCCACCCTCAAGTTAGGAAACTGATCCACGCGCAAAAAGCTAGGGCTCTGAATATTCCCCGCTTGGCTGCCAATATTTACTCTCGCCCCGGAGCCCGGTAGCTGCAAGTGGACTGCCGCCTCTTTGGTCAACACTCGCACATTAACTTCTCCGCGCAGGGAGGCCACCACCTCCCCTTGAACCGACTCACCCCTCAATTCTCCAGAAAAGCCCTCCACGCGAAGAGGGCTGCGCTGGTTGTTGAACTCTATGCGGCCGCTCCCCCCCACCACACTCTGCCTGGCCTCAAAGCCTGCAAGGATGACTTCACCTTCACTTTGCGCCACACTCGTCTCTCCAGAAAAATTTTCCACCTCAATGCGTCCCACCACACGCTCCAAACTGAGGACTCCATTGAAGGTGCTCATCTGAACCTGACCTTGGTGACGCAGAACTTTAACTGACCCCATTTGATGGGTGACCACAAGTGCCCCTTGGCTGTCTTCAACCAACACATCCCCCGACTGACTGTGCAGGTTCAGAGGGGCTTGCCAGCCTTTGACCTGGATTGGACCCTTGCGCCAGACAATATCCATAGGCCTAGATGGAGCCAAAATTTCGAGATCAAAACGGGGCCATAGCGACTCGTCGGCCAGCATTTTCTGCCACAGGTCCTTGGACTGAGGTGATGTGATCAACAGCTCAACCACTGAACCCTGGCGAGACAAACTAAAATGCCATTCGTCCATATGCCGACGCATAAGAGGGTTCCTCATTGAGGACGCAGGGGCTCCTGCTGCAGGGGCATCCAGTCCACTTTGCCGCATCCGAACAATGAGCTGATCACTGTCTGGCTGAGCCAGCACCCTCACTCGGCCATGAAATCCCCGAACCAAATAACTATCTTCGGGCAAGATCTCTATACTCAATGGGGCCAGCTCTACCGAAGGGGTGACCGATGGGGCCACGGCCTTAAGAGAACCTGAAGTCCACATCAAAAAGAAAGTTGTAAACCCAAAAAACACCGACCACAGATTGATTCGGCTTAAAAACTTCAACTTCAACCTCCTAGATGAAGGGCTCTAAAATGTTCTGACTAGGTCGCAAACTCAGCTGACTCTAGTCTTTCCTTTATCAGCGCAGTCCGTCAACAGGGAACCCCCAGAAGAGATGACTTTGACTCCTCTTGACAAGCGCCTGGGCTGAAACAAGAATCTCAGGCGAATTTTAAAAAAGGAGCCAAAGATGACAAATTCCCCAGTCTTTATCCTGGCAGCCAAGAGAACCGCTCTCGGCAGTATGCAAGGGGCTTTTCAAAACACCCCTGCCCCTCAACTTGGGGCTCAGGCCATCAAGGCTGCCCTCAATCAGTCGGGACTCTCTGGGCAGGACATAGATGAATGCATTATGGGTCAGGTGCTGACCGCAGGAGCCGGGCAGGCTCCCGCCCGACAGGCAGCCCTCTACGCGGGACTTCCCCCTCAAGTGGGCTGCACCACCATTAATAAGGTCTGTGGATCAGGCCTGAAGGCCGTGATGCTGGGCTGTGACAGCCTGACATTGGGCCGAGCCCATGCCGTGGTTGTAGGGGGCCAGGAAAATATGACTCTCGCCCCCCACCTGCTCGAAGGAGCCCGGGCCGGCTACAGACTCGGCCACCAACAGGTCGCCGACTCCATGATCAAAGACGGGCTCTGGGATCCCTACAACAATTTTCACATGGGCAATGCGGCTGAGATCTGTGTGAAAGAGTACAAATTGAGCCGCGAAGAGCAGGATAGCTTTGCCAAGGCCAGCTACGAAAGAGCGCAAAAGGCCCAAAAAGAGGGCTGGTTCAAAGAAGAAATCACTCCTGTGGAGGTCAAAGCCGGCCGCGACAGCCTCACAGTCTCAGAGGACGAGGAGCCTGCCCGAGCCCGCTTTGACAAAATGGGTCAACTGAGAGCGGCTTTTGAAAAGGATGGCAGCATCACCGCTGCCAATGCCAGCAAGATCAACGACGGGGCCGCAGCCCTGGTGCTGGCTTCAGAAAGCCTGGTGCAGAGCCGTGAGCTCAAGCCCCTGGCCCGAGTGGTCAGCTCGGCCACCTTCTCCCAAGACCCCAAGTGGTTTACCACCGCTCCAGCCGGGGCCATCAAAAAAGCTCTTGAGCAGGCCCAGCTTCCAATTGCCGACATCGATCTGTTTGAAATCAACGAGGCCTTTAGCATGGTCACTCTTGTGGCCATGAAGGAGCTCGGCATTGCCCACGAAAAGGTCAATGTCCACGGCGGGGCCGTGGCTTTGGGTCACCCCATTGGGGCCAGCGGAGCCAGAATTTTAACGACTTTAATTTACGCCTTAAAAAGGCAGGGCGGGCGCTATGGGCTTGCCACCTTGTGCATTGGCGGGGGCGAGGCCGTGGCCCTTGTGGTGGAGAGGCTATGAGCTCAAAGGTCTACGCCAACGCCGAAGAGGCCCTTGAGGGCCTCACCGACAACATGACTCTGCTGGTGGGGGGCTTTGGCCTTTGCGGAATCCCTGAAAACTGCATAGCGGCCTTGGTTAAAAAAGGAGTAAAGAACCTCACCTGTGTTTCCAACAACGCCGGAGTGGATGACTTTGGCCTGGGTCTTCTGCTGCAGACAAAACAGATTAAGAAGATGATCTCTTCTTATGTGGGAGAAAACGCCACCTTCGAGAGCCAATACCTGAGCGGGGACTTGGAGGTGGAACTGGTTCCTCAAGGGACCCTGGCTGAACGCATGCGCGCCGGAGGGGCTGGCATTGCCGCTTTCTTCACCCCCACAGGAGCTGGAACTCTGGTGGCTGAAGGCAAGGAGACTCGAGAGTTCAATGGCCGCCCCTACGTTTTAGAGCAGGCCATCACTGGAGACTTTGCCCTCGTCAAGGCCTATAAGGGAGACAAGTTTGGCAACCTGATCTTTCGCAAGACAGCCCGCAACTTCAACCCCATGGCGGCCACCGCAGGAAAAATCACCGTGGCCGAGGTGGAAGAGCTGGTCGAAGTCGGAGAGCTCGATCCCGATCAGGTGCACACACCGGGAGTTTTTGTACAGCGAATCTTTCAGGGGACCCGTTACGAAAAGCGCATTGAGAAACTGACCTTAAAAGAGGAACACCTATGAGTTCAAGTCGCCCCCTACTCAGCCGTGAACAGATCGCCTACCGCATAGCCCAGGAAGTGGAACCGAGCTTTGTGGTCAACCTAGGCATAGGCATCCCCACCTTGGTGGCCAACTACATTCCTGACAGCATGAACGTTATGTTACAGAGCGAAAACGGTCTTTTAGGAATGGGCCCTTTCCCGACCAAAGAGCAGCTCGACCCTGACCTGATAAATGCTGGCAAACAGACGGTCACTGCTGTGCCTGGAGCCAGCTACTTCTCTTCAGCAGACAGTTTCGCCATGATCCGAGGAGGCCATGTGCACCTCACTGTTCTAGGAGCCATGCAGGTGGATGAAAAAGGCTGCTTGGCGAACTGGATGATTCCAGGCAAAATGGTGAAGGGAATGGGGGGAGCAATGGATTTAGTGGCCGGAGCAAGGAGAGTCATCGTAGCTATGCAGCACATGGACAAATCGGGACAGTCAAAGCTGTTAAAAAACTGCGATCTACCTCTGACCGGAATTCACTGCGTGAATCGCATTGTCACAGACTGTGCAGTGGTGGACATTGATCCCGAGGGCTTTGTCTTGAAAGAGGTGGCGCCGGGCTTCACCCCAGAGGAGATCCAACAAATGACGGGGGCCCACTTACGCCTAAGCCCTGAACTTAAAGCCATGTCTGTGGACCTTAATGTTCCACTGAAAGGGAATTAGACGAATGCCAGGGGGGGCAACAAAACTCAGAAAGGGTGACATTCTGTTTCGCGAGGGCGACGAGTCCGACGCGATGTACGTGATCAAGTCTGGGCGCATTGCCATTACCAAAGCCAAAGGCAACTCTGAGATTGTCCTGGCTGAGCTCAAGCCTGGCGAAATGCTGGGGGAGATGGCATTTTTTGATGCCAAACCGCGAAGTGCGGGGGCTAAGGCCATCTCGGATGCCGAAGTGATTGTCCTCCCCTTTGCCGCACTCAACGCTCAGTTTAAGACCTTTCCCGAGTGGCTCAAAGCCATGGTCAAGACCGTCAACTCTCACTTGCGCCAGGCCAATCAGCGAATTAAAAACCTCGAAACGGCCCAGAGCGAGTCCGAGGAAATGTTTCCTCCTCACAGCATCACTCGCCTGTGCGCTATCATCAGTTTGATTGGCTTTAAATCCGGGGAGAAGGCCGAAGACGGAAGCCTGGTTGTCCCCTCAGGAACTCTGCGCAACTACACCATTCAGATCTTTCAGCAGCCGACCAATAAAATGCAAAAGATGATGGAGGTCCTCAGTGGACTCGGCATTATGAAGGTCGAGGAGCTGGGCGAGGGCAAACAGCGCATCAGCATTCTCAAACACCAGCTGCTCACTGATTTTGTTGACTGGTATAATAAATACTTATTTACCGAGGAAGCCAAGCGCGTCACCGTCAGCGAGAAGGAGCTTCCCGTCATGCGCGCCCTGACTTTTTATGGCCGCAAAGCGGAGCCCAACGACAAGGGTGTGGTTAAAGTCTCTCTCACTGATATTCAGAACAACTCCATGCGCGACCTCAACCAACTGATCAGCGTCAACGATGCCGACTCCCTGGCCGAAAAGGGCCTGACCGAGGACAAGCAATCCGGTGACGGCGGAGTGGTGCTACTGAGCTTTAACCTGGCCGAGATGGAAAAAATCCTGCCCTTTTGGGAGATCGTCTACGCCCTTAAAAAAATCCCCGGACGAGGTTAACACACCTTGTTTACTCGCCTCTGGAACCTCACCCCAACTC
>SKYF01000074.1 GCA_007128005.1 Bdellovibrionales bacterium | reverse complement strand
GAGTCGTCAATATGGGCTTGTCCAAAAGCCTCCGCATATTGGCGCACTGTCAGATTTTGGCTTTTTATGCAGCAGGCGGCCTGAGCCACTGGCCCTGTCAACCCCAAGAGAGCCACGGATGCAGCTCCGCAGCACATTGGCTTTATAAATATGGCAAGTCCCCTCAAAGAAAAAACTGAGAACATCAGGCCCCCCTCTTCTCAATTATTTTTCTGACAAAAAACTAACCTAAAGGAAGGGGAACAAGAAATGGTCCCTCGATACTTTGTAATAATTATCAGCTTTAATCACAGCAACATTCATTTTCTGGCAAATTTGCCACAGCCCCTTAAGATTCCAGAAGAGTCCGATCCAAATCCTCGTCCACGGCACCTGAGCGCAGGCTGAGGTCTAAAACCTCCAGCCGCTTGATCTCGTCGCGAATTTTGGCAGCCTCTTCAAAATCCAGCTTTTCTGAGGCCTTTTTCATTTGCTTGCGCAGCTTGAGGATCTCCTTACTCAGACGGCTGGGCTGCTTTTGGTACTCTTCCAGCTTATCGTGAAGGAGCATTTGGGGAGAGGTGTCGCTGACAAAGCCATAGATCTCAGCCAGACCTCGGCCCACCTTTTTTTCCACGCTGCGCGGGGTGATGTTGTGCTTTTGGTTGAACTCCTCTTGCACCTGACGGCGCCGTTGGGTTTCGGCCAAGGCCTTTTCCATGGACTGGGTCATTTGATCGGCGTAGAGAATCACCCTTCCGTTTTGATTGCGAGCGGCCCGGCCGATGGTTTGAATCAACGAGCGCTCCGAGCGCAAGAAGCCCTCCTTGTCGGCATCGGTGATGGCCACAAGACTGACTTCAGGAATGTCCAAACCCTCTCTGAGCAGGTTGATCCCCACCAATACGTCAAAGACCCCCAGTCGCAGATCCCTGATGATCTCGGTGCGCTCTACTGTTTTGATATCCGAGTGCAGGTACTTGACCTTGACTCCCAAGCCCGAAAAGTAGTCGGTCAAATCCTCAGCACTGCGTTTGGTCAGAGTTGTGACAAGCACCCTCTCCTTTTTCTGGCTGCGCTTTCTGACTTCGGCCAACAGATCGTCGACTTGATGTTTGGCCGATCGCACTTCCACCAAGGGATCCAAAAGCCCCGTGGGCCGAATGATTTGCTCTACGATCATCCCCTCACTCTTGGTCAGCTCGTAGGGGCCAGGAGTGGCCGACACATAGATGACCTTGTCCACATAGGACTCAAACTCCTGAAAGTTGAGAGGTCGGTTGTCGAGGGCCGAAGGCAGACGAAACCCATGTTCCACCAAGGTCATCTTTCGTGCCCTATCGCCGCGGTACATGCCCCCAATTTGTGGAACCGTCACATGGCACTCATCAATAAAGGTCAAAAACTCCTTGGGGAAATACTCCAACAGGGTCGGAGGAGCGCTGCCGGCAGGCCTTCCCGTAAAGTGCCGAGAGTAGTTCTCAATGCCTGGACAGGTGCCCATCTCCTCCATGATCTCTAAATCGTAGAGAGTGCGCTGCTCGATGCGCTCGGCCTCGGTGAAGTGCACATCTTTGCGCAGCTGCTGAATTCTCTCCTGCAGCTCCTCGCGAATGCTGGCAATGGCCGACTTCTTTTTGTCCTCTGTGTTCACATAGTGACTGCCCGGGTAAATGGCCACTTGCTCCAGCTCCTCAATCACCACCCCCCTTAGGGGGTCCACCCAAGACAGACTCTCCACAAAGTCGCCAAAAAACTCCACTCGAATGGCTCTTTCCTCTTCATAGGGGGGCATGATCTCCACCACATCCCCCCTCACCCGGAAAGTCCCTCGGTGAAAGTCCACATCGTTGCGCTGATACTGAACTCGCACAAGCTCGCGCAAAAAGTGATCGCGCTTGAGGTCCGTTGAGGTGTGCACTTGAATCACCATGCCCTCATAGGCCTCGGGACTGCCCAGTCCATAAATGCAGGACACAGAGCTGACGATGATCACATCCGGTCGTTCAAACAGACTGCGAGTGGCTGAATGGCGCATTCGATCAATCTGCTCATTGATGGCAGAGTCCTTCTCAATAAATGTCTGAGTGGCAGGAATATAGGCCTCGGGCTGATAGTAGTCGTAGTAGCTGACAAAGTACTCGACCGCATTGTGAGGAAAAAACTCCTTGAACTCGACAAAGAGCTGAGCCGCCAGAGTTTTGTTGGGTGCAAGCACTAGAGCCGGAAGCCCGAGCTCTGCAATGCTGTGGGCCATGGTAAAGGTCTTTCCAGATCCCGTAACCCCCAACAGCACTTGGTGCTTGATCCCCTCACGGATGTGTCCAGTCAGGCTCTTAATGGCCTCGGGTTGATCCCCAGCAGGCTTAAACTCTGTGACCAATTGAAAGGGGGACTTTTTTTTCATAACGACTATTTATGGACTTCCCAAAGGCTGCCCTCAGCAGTGTCCTGCACACTAATGCCCATATCCTCTAGTGTCTTGCGCAACTCATCGGAGGTGGCATAGTCCTTTTGCTCGCGGGCCGCAAAACGCCTTTGCACCAGCTCATCAATTTTGCTGCGCTCAAGCCCTTTTTGTTCAAGGAGCATATCATCCAGCAGGTTCAGGAAGTCCCCCGGTGACTCTTGAAACAGAGCCATGACTGAGCCCTTGTCCTTCAGCCAGTGAAAGAAGACCTCTGCCATGGCCCTGTGCTCTGGGCGAGGCTTTCCAGGAGTGCGACACTGTTGGTTAAAGAGGCGCACCACTTCAAAAATACGCGCCAGGACCTCTGGGGTGTTAAAGTCATCATTGAGGGCTTGGGTGATTCCCTCCTCTGCCGCATCAATGGCCTGCTGAAACTTTTCAGGCAGAGGAACCAAATCCGCCTGAACCTTCAAGAGCTTCTCAGCCCAGGTCAGGCTTGAGTAAATGCGCGCAAGCCCCCCCACACTGCGTAGAACCTGAGCCTCTGACAAATCCACTGGGGAGCGGTAGTGGGCCGACAGCATAAGGAACTTCAATATCTCAGCATTGTACTTTTCCAGGAAGCTTCTTCCCGTCACCACATTGCCCAAGGACTTGGACATCTTCTGGTCGCCAAAATTGACCATATTGTTGTGCATCCAGTATTTGACAAACTGCTGTCCTGTGCAGCCCTCACTCTGGGCAATTTCGTTTTCATGGTGGGGAAAGATCAAATCCATTCCTCCACCGTGGATATCAATGCGCTCGCCCAGAAGCCCCTTGCTCATAGCCGAACACTCAATATGCCAGCCCGGCCGCCCCTTGCCCCAGGGTGAATCCCAGGCCATGCCTGGTGCGGTGTCTGAAGACTTCTTCCACAGAGCAAAGTCTGCCGGATGCTTTTTCCTCTCGTCCACTTCGATCCGAAAGCCGGCTTCTAGGTCTTCAAGATTCTTATGGCTGAGCTTCCCGTAGTCCTTGAAGCTGGGAACGTGATAGTAGACATCGCCGTCCAGCTCGTAGGCATGGCCCTTTTTGATGAGTTCGGCCACGAAGTCCACAATGGCCTGCATATGCTCAGTCACTCGAGGGTTGTGGGAGTGGGGGCGCAGATTCAGGCTCTGGTAGTCCTTTTGAAACTCAGCAATGTACTTTTCAGAGATCTCCTCGGGAGTCACTCCCTCTTGCTTGGCTCTATTGATGATCTTGTCGTCCACATCCGTGTAGTTATAGACGTAGGTGACCTCAAAGCCCTGCTTCTCCAGCCAGTTGCGAACCATGTTGAACACCACGGCTCCGCGAAAGTTTCCCACATGAAGAAGGTCATAGACGGTCGGTCCACAGACATACATCCTAACCTTGCCTGCCTCTAAGGGTTCAAAGAGCTCTTTTTTTTGACTTTCCGAGTTGTAAACTTTTAAACTCATGGCAACCTGCCTTCCACAAAGCGTTAATAAGCCTATAAAAATACCGAATTGCCCCCTCAATGTCGACCAAAAGGCTCGCTTTTCGAAACTTGAGTCAGGGAATCAATAAGATAGGAGGCAGGGCCAGAGAATTGAGCCAAAAGCTCAACAGCATCAGTTGGCCCCGGGGAGAGTAGCGAAGAGGAGTTCCTGAGAACAAACCTATGCTTTCATCAAAAATACGTCGAGCCTGAGCTCCCGAAACCTCCTCATAGCGTCCCTCTGAGCTGAGCTCAAAGATCAAGAGTTGAGACTTGAGCTTTTTCGGCGAAGGACCCCTCACTTGTCCCTGGTTGTTCACCGTAAACATTAGGTACTCTTTTTCGCCATGGCGGATAAAGCTTGGCAGCTCAACCTGGGTGACCCACTTAGGCAAACTGGGTAAAATCGGCAAAGCCACACTTTGGATATGACCTTGAGGGCTGATCTCCAGCTGCCCAATAGCTGGCTGCAGGACTCCGGATTCATTATAGGCTTTGGCCGCAAAGAGAAGTTTTTGACGCTTGCGGAAAGGATCCCGAAAAGAGCTGATGATATTGTCCTGGTCCCCCAAGTGGTAGCCTTTCCGCTCTAGCTCCTCTTTCAACCAAGGGTCTTGATAGGGATCTGCCACCTGCTGAGGGGGGCTCCAGTGAATGTGATCCTTGGTTCTGACTTCCCACAGACTCTGAGACTTCAAGCTATCCCTCAAGGTCCCGGTAAAATACATGACCCACTCCCGAGTCTCAGCATCATAATAAGTGCTCCCGCTCCAAAGAGTCGTCACTCGCCGATCAAAGTCGGCCTCTAGCAAAACTCCCTGGTCTTGCCACTTCTTGCCGTCTTGAGATGTGTAATGGTGAATGTGAGCGTGAAAATGACGCTCTTCCGGTGCCAGGCTTGATGGCGCTGCTAAAACAAAGCGATGAAAAGTCTTTGCCTCTTTGTCGTAGTGCCCCCAATTGTCCCACAGATAAAGCTCTGAACTTGAGATGGAGAGAGCCTTTTGATTCTTGTACCCGTAGGGGGTCAGAAGAGAAGAGCAAAGGCTCCTTAAGTCTGGCAAACCAAAATCCAAGGACTTACCGTGACCCATTGAGGGCAGAAGAACTCCACCACAAAGGACCAACCCACCCCAAAACCCCCTTAAAATCAACTCTCCCCCTCTATCAGATGCATCAATTACAGGACTTCCCCAAGCCCTTTTGTTTTCAGCAAAGCTCCAGAGCCTTTTCAGCCCTATCCAGCAGTGTCTGCTTTTCCAGCAGAGGTACCAGCACCTTCAACTCCGCTCCACTGGGCTGTCCAATGACTGCCACCCGAATTGGCATAAACAGGTGCTTGCCCTTGACTTGAGCCCTTGTTTTGACCTCTTCTTGAATCTGAACAAAGTCCTCTTCGCTCATAAAACTCCCGGGCAAGGCCCCCACCAAGCTCTTCCACTCCTCCACCACTGAGCGTGAGGTGTCCCAGGCCAGTACATCCTTGGCCTCAACAGAGATTTCAAAACCCGAAGTCGAAAGAGGGCGAAACAACTCAATTGCATCTCTAAGGGTCTCCATAGAGGTCTTAAAAACCCCTAGGGCCTTGGCTCTCCACTCAGGGTCGGCTGAAAAACTCAAATTGGCCTCAGCAAAAAAAGGCTCAAGCCGCTTCCACAACTCCACCTCTGGGAGCTTGCGAAGATAGGTTGCATTCATCCACTTGAGCTTGGCCTGATCAAAGACCGCAGGTGCAGAGTGGACTCGGTCCAGAGAAAACTGCTCCACCATTTGCCGATGACTGAGGATTTCTTTCCCCTCTGGGGAACTCCAACCCAGCAGGGCAATAAAGTTCGTCAGAGCTTCGGGCAAATAGCCCTGCTCGCGAAACTCATTGCAACTGGTCGCCCCATGACGCTTGCTCATTTTTTGCCGATCCTCACCTAAGATAATCGACAGGTGGGCAAACTCAGGAGGCTCAAAGCCCAAGGCCTGATAAATCATAATTTGTCTCAAAGTATTGCTCAAATGCTCCTCTGCCCTCAGCACATGGGTGATTTCCATCAGAGCATCGTCCACCACACAACAAAAATTATAGACTGGCATTCCCGAGGAGCGGATCAACACAAAGTCGCCCACCATATCCGAGGGAAAGCTGATTTCTCCCCTCACAAGGTCTTTGAGCTTATAGTCGACCTTGGTCTCCGGAACCTTAAAGCGAACGGTGGCCTTTTGCCCCTCTTCAATCAGCTTTAAGGACTCAGACAGAGGCTTGTCTCGCCAAGGGCTCTGGACCTGATGGGGCCTACCCTGGGCCTTGGCTTGAGCCTTTTGCGCTTCAATTTCTTCGTCTGTCAAAAAACAGTAGTAGGCCTGCCCGGTCTGAAGCAGCTTTTCCGCCTGAGCTCGGTAGATGGCCTTGCGCTGGCTTTGCCGGTAGGGGCCAAAGTCTCCCATGGGCTCTAGGGTTTCCGGGTGAGGGCCCTCATCCCACTGCAAGCCCAGCCACTCAAGGTCCTTCAGTTGCAAACGCAAAGCCTCTTCGGTGCTGCGCTCCTCGTCCGTATCTTCCACGCGGAGGATGAACTGCCCCTCATTATGCCGGGCAAAGAGTTGGTTGTAGAGAGCGGTGCGGGCTCCACCGACATGGAGGTAGCCGGTGGGTGAAGGAGCAAATCGAACTCGAACGGGACGCGAAGTCATAAGGCAGCCCCCTTTTTTTGCATCTAAATACTAACTACTAACTACTGCTGACTTTCTGCTGTCAAACCAAAGATGGCTGCCACATCTTCTTGAGCTCGGAGCTCTTCAGTCCCCGTGGCCAGGGCCAGCTCTTTCAGCAGCAGAGTGCGGGCACTATCGAGCATCTTGCGCTCGCCAAAGCTCAACTCCTTGTCGACCTTGAGCACAAAAAGATCCCGTAAAACCTCGGCGATCTCGTAGACAGAGCCGGTCTTCAGTTTTTCCGTGTATTCACGATACCTGCGATTCCATGTCTGATTGTCGATCTTGACTTCAGTTTCCTTAAGGATTTCTAGGACTTTACCCGCTTCTTCGCGGGAGATAATGGGTCTTAAGCCCACAGCTTCGGCATTTTGTTGGGGCACCATGATCTTCATGCCCGTTTCGACCACTCGAATTGTGTAAAAGGTCTGTTTGTTCCCAAAGATTTCTTTTGTCTCAATGGCTGTGACTTCACCCACGCCATGTCCTGGATAGACGGCGTTGTCCCCGACTTTGAAACTTGCCATATTTAGGACCTCCAAAGGTATTTGGCTAGAGGTCGAAGTTGTACCATCTATGACACGCGTTATCAAACTCTAAATGACTTTTTGAACTTTTGACAATGCGCGCAGGGCTTGGTCATGAGCCTTTGCCCTATTGCTTGCCGAGGCCAAACTCAAAGCCAGAATACCTTGAGGAGTATTCGGCCTTGATCTCGTCAATCCCTCTGAAGTAGGCGGGAAAGTGTCTGCTCTGGCCAGCCTCGACCGCCTTTAACTCCTCTCGAATCACCTCTCTTGTCCACTCTACTTTTTGAAGAAAAGATTGCAAGCGCCGTCCCGTCTCCACCAAAGGATCTGGAGCTTGAGTAAAAGGAGCTAAAAATGCCCTTACCCAAACAGGCTTGTCTTTGGCTGAGGAAAGCTCGCTCATCAGTTGGAAATTGAAGTTTTTAAGCTTATAGATCGCCATCAACAGGTCTTTCCACCGCCCATCAAAAAAGTGAGCTGTGGAGCTTAAGACCTGCAGATCCACCTCATTGAGAGCCCCTTGCGCTACTAGGGGAGCAATAAGATCCCGAGAGAAGTGTTGAAGGAGTAAGGCCTGCTCGCTCTTCCTTAAGACATACTCGGCGTGATAGAGAAGTCTCATCTCATGCTGGTAATTACGAATCTTCCTAGCCTGAGCTTCTATTATCTCTTGCACCGTAGCCTCAAGCTCTTTCAGGTTGCCAAAAACCAAGGAAAAAAGGGCCTGGCTCTGTCTCATCACAGCTCCATGGGGCTGCAAATCCACCCAAAGCAAATAAAACTCTTTGGGGGCAATTCGCGACAAATCCCCCTCTGAGCTCTGAGACCAAAAAAAGCTAAGATACTGATGCAACAGACCAGTCACGGCCAAGAGACCTTGATACTCTGCTGAGTATTTTAATTCCGTGGCTGGCAGGTTCTTGTCAGCCAGCTGAGACTTGAGCTCTGCTCGCAGTTCGCGCAGTCCCTGGTATCTTTCAGCCGCCTGCTTAACGAAAAACTCGTCAAACTCAAGCTGGAGCTCCTCCTCAGCCAGTTCTTTGAGGCGAGCGTCAATTTCAGCAAGCCGTCCATCCACTAACAAGCTCACACAGCTTTGCTCGCCGGCCACTTGACCAAAATAAGGGGATGCAGCGGCCCCAAGGCCATAAAAAACAAGAGCCAAAGCTCCCGCGCCAATCCATACAAAGTTGAGTTTTGACACCTACTCGTCCTCCATTTTTCAGCTTAATTTTTAAGCACCCGGCTTATTGCACTTGGTCATAAGGCTGTCAACGCCCCCTATAATTTTGACAGCCTCACTCATAAAAAAACCCGATGCCTGTTAAAAGCATCGGGTCTTAAGGAGCGCAAACACTGTTGTCTCTAGGACCTTATTCTCCGGCAGAGACCACCAGAGCCCATGGGACCCCGCCTTGAGCATTGGGCTCAGGCATCTTATGGGTATGAATATCAATTTGCACTTTGCCCTGATAAGCATTCAGCCCCTCAATAACAAGATGCTCAAAAGGGTTGGTGCGGTCCTGGCTGGTGAATCGGCGCCCATCATCGAGTGTCACAACCAAATCCAGATCATTTATTAGCGTTCGGGCTGCATTGGGCAGAGCCGGAGCGTCCAAAAACACCATGGTCACGCGAAGTTCATCGATGGGGTCAGGGGTGGAGTAGATGATTGCCTCAAGCTGTCCCCCAGCGGTCAGGCCTTGGGCCATCACATGGAAAGCCTCTGAGCTGGTGGCTCGGTCAATGTTGACCCGACCAAACCCCTGAGCCATTCCGGGACCGGGATTGAGAATCTCTTGACCCCGAGAAGCTCCCACCAAGCCGTACTGACCGGGAAAGAGATCATCTGCAGAGTGCATAAGAATGGCTTTCACTAGGGGAGCTGTGGGGGCCTCAATACCCCAGTCCTGCACCAGATGCTGACGCAAAACCGCGGCCGCTCCAGCCACCAGAGGAGTGGACATGGAGGTGCCGCCCGCATAGCAGTAGTCGTCGTTCATTTTACCCCACAGGTCACTGGCTCCACTGACAGTGGAGCAGTTGCTGACAATGTTGGTTCCGGGGGCCACCACCTCGGGCTTAAGCCTTCCATCCCTGGCCGGGCCACGCGAACTAAAAGCCGCCAAGCCGTTGGGGTCATCAGAGAGCAGGTCACTGGCCAAGGGCTCTGCAGGATAGCGCTGGCCCCCAAAGAGGTCTCTCAGTGGCCGCTGAATCCCTCCCTCTAGGAGGTAGTTTTCAGAGGCCCCCACAGTCAGCACGTTCTTAGCCGTGCCGGGGGCTGAAACTGTACCCTCATCAATGCGGCCATTGCGGTTGCTGTCAGCCCCGTCATTTCCGGCGGCAAAAACCAGCAAGAACTCCGGGTGCTGCCACATAAACTCATCCATTTGGGCGGAGAAGTTGTTGTAATTCCCATTGCTGTTGGGCATGCCCCAGGAGTTGGTGTGAATGCGTGCTCCATCCTGGTAGGCTGGACGGAACATATTGCTGGCCTGGGGAGGCATGGAGATATTGTTCATCAGAGGTGACCAAAGGCCTTGGGGAATCAGGTTCACATCAAAGGCTCCTCCACGAATCCGCCCTTGAGAGGCCGCACCGGTCCCCCCTACACTTCCCGCCACATGGGTGCCATGCCCCTGAGGATCGGACCAGTCACGAGCAAAAAAACCAAAGTGATAGCCCTTTATCACATTGCTGAAGTCGCGGTGAAGGCGGCGCAGATCCCCTTGATCCAAGCCGGTGTCGGCAAAGGCCACAATTTGTCCTCGACCAGTCAGCCCTCGTTCCCACACTGGCTCAAAACCCATAATGCGAGTTCCAGACTCGTAGCCGGTCAGAGGCACCTGCTGCCCTTCAACAGGAGGGGAGCCCAAGGCCACCCCTTCTAACAGTTGATCTCGCTCCACAAGCATGGTGGTGATCTCAAGCTGAGGCTCAATCCAGAGCACCTCGGGCCAAGTGGCCACTTGGTGAATCACTCCCCTTCGCATCCACATTATCAGATGGTTGCCATCCAACTGGACGGGCTGCAGGCGATTGCTTTGCACGAGCTCTGAGGCCCGAGCGGAAACGGCCTCTAAGTCCTCTCCTGACCTGAGCCGCAGGCTGCTCAATTCAAACTGGTTTTGGGTTAAAATTGTAAAGGGGCCAAAGTCAGGGCTCACCTTCCACTCTGGAAAATAGGGAACCACGGCTCGAACCCGAGAGTCCTCAAGAAGTCCTGGTTGACCATCGACAAAACCCAAAACTTTTTTGGGGCTTTCGACCCTAACCAGGAAGGCCTGATCTGGCAAGTAACTGATGATCTCAACAGATTGGCTTTTCAACCACTGCCTCTTCTGAGGAACTATGGGCTCTTTAAATTGCACCACAAAGAGCTCCTGCTCTTGCCATTCCTCCGGCACTCTCTCCCCCTCCACCAGAAAAGTCCTGGGGTCTACCGAGACCGACTGCAGGTGCAGAAAGAGTCCCTCTGCGGCTGAACCCACTGGATAAGTTGAAAGAGAAATTAAAACTACGGATAGCGCCACCCATAGGCGCGAAAATCTTGAAAACATAAACCCCCTCCTTGGTCAGTACTTAATAGAAGCACGGACGAAGTGGGCTGTAAAGAAACTGTAAAGAAACAGGGATGAGTCCCCTAATGCGCAGCGTCCGGAGCTCAGAAACGCGCTGCCCTCAACCATGGTCATTCAATGATTATCTGCTCACTCGCTCAGCGATCAACCTAGATAATTTTTGAGTTGTTGATCCAACTGCTCCCTGAGCAATTGGTGCTCGGGTAACTCCAAAGAGGGGTCGCGATCAATGACCTCAAAGGCCGCCTTGCGGGCCTGCTGCAACAAACTCATGTCGCGAACCAGGTTGGCCAACTTAAAGCCGGGAAGACCCGACTGTCTTTGCCCCAAAAACTCCCCGGGCCCGCGCAGCTCGAGATCGGCTTCCGCAATGCGGAATCCATCGCTGGAGGACTCCATAATCTCAGACCTTTTTTTGGCCACCTCCGACACCGCATGCCCCAGCATCAACACACAGTAACTCTTGTAAGGCCCCCGCCCAACCCTCCCGCGCAGTTGATGCAACTGTGACAGCCCAAAGCGTTCCGCATGCTCAATGACCATAATGTTGGCGTTGGGAACATCCACGCCCACTTCAATCACAGTTGTTGAGACCAAAATGTGAAGCTCCCCTGCACGAAACTCGCGCATCACCTGGTCCTTTTCCTGAGCCTTCATCCGCCCGTGCAAAAGCCCCACGCGAAACTGTGGAAACTCGGCCTGAATGCGCTCAAACTCTCCCACAGCATCCTTTAAGTCCATCTTCTCACTCTCCTCCACCAGCGGATAGACAACATAGGCCTGCCGCCCCTGGCGAATCTGCTCAGCCACAAAGCCCATCACCGCCTCGCGCTTGCTGGAGTAGGTTTTTCGGGTCACAATGGGGATGCGTCCTGCCGGAAGCTCATCAATGATCGAAACATCTAAATCACCATAAACTGTCATCGCCAAAGTGCGGGGAATGGGGGTTGCCGTCATCACCAAAAAGTGTGGGGAAAGGCCCTTGCACTTAAGTTTTTGTCTTTGCTCCACTCCAAAGCGATGCTGTTCATCAATGATCACAAGGCCAAGACTGTCAAACTGCACGTCATCTTGAATCAGGGCATGGGTGCCAATGCACAGATCAATTTCACCTGCTGCTAGCTGCTCAAGAATCTGCCTGCGCTGGGCGGGCTTGGTGTGCCCCGTCAGCAGAGCCACTCTTAGACCTAGGGGTTCCAGGCGGGCCGAGGCATTCTTATAGTGCTGTTCTGCTAGAATCTCTGTGGGCACCATAATGGCCGATTGATAGCCGCTCTCCTTGGCAAAGCAAGCGGCCAGAAGTGCGACCAAGGTCTTTCCACTTCCCACATCCCCCTGAACCAGTCGGTGCATGGGGTGGGGCTTGGCCAAATCCATCAGGACCTCTTTAAGGGCCCTCTTCTGCGCCCCCGTGAGCTGAAACTCCAAAGCCCCCTCCAAGGTCTCCACCAGCTCACCAGATCCTTGCATAGGAGGAGCCGCCTCGCGAATCCAACCGAGCTTTCGCTTGGCCAGGTGAAGTTCCAACCAAAAGAACTCATCAAAGATCAGTCGCTGTTGCGCTGGGGCTTTGAAGTTTAGAAACAAGTCCCCCTGATCCTTTGGCGGCTGGTGGATCTCCTCTAAGGCCTGACTGCGCGACATCAACGAGTACTTGCGCTTCAGCCACTCAGGCAGAGGATCCACATCTTGCCAATTCTTTGTCTCAACCAGAGCTGTGGAAATGATCTTGCGCAGCTTAAAGGGACTCAGGCCCTCAGTTTCGGTGTAAACCGGAAGCAGGCTGTCGTCGACCTCCTCCTCGGAGCCTACAGGGTGAATGTCCGGATGGTGGAGCTCAATGCGTCCCCTGTACTCGATCACCTTGCCACTGATGCGCACCTGCTGGTTGGGCTCAAAGCGCTCAAAGTAGCCCCGATAGGGAACGCGAAAGTACTTACAGGACAGACGTCCAGTCTGGTCCTTTACCACCACCTCGTACATGCGCCTGCGGCTCTTGCCGAGATTCACCGATCTGACCGCCACCACACTGGCCTTTAGGCTGACCAATTGCTCAGGGGCCAGGCTAGAAATACTTAAGGCCTTTCTGCGGTCTTCATAAGTGCGAGGATACCAGTTTAAAAGTTGCCCTAGCGTCCCTGCCCCTCTTTTACGCAGAATCTCTCCCAACTTTGGGCCAACCCCTTTGAGGTACTGAACGGGCGTGTCAATCTGCAGTGCCATGTCTTGGGCTTACCATCTTTATTTGGCCAGTCAACAAAAGCATGGCAGACTTGAGGGCATGAGCCAGACAGAAGATTTTTTTAAAATTCGCCTCAACTCCATTCATCCCTCAAGCCCAGTGACTTTTGATGTCTATATACCTGTTCATCAAAAGATGGTCCACTACCTGAGGGCTGGGGACAGCCTCACGGCTGACAAGATTGCAAGCTTTGAGCGCAAGTTCGTCACCTCCGTCTATGTGCACAGCTCCCAGCGCCAACTCTATAGAGATTATGTTTATAGTCAAATGAACTCCAGCTCTTTGGCCCCTCAGGACAAGGCCTCCATTTTGCGCGAAAGCTCCATGGCCATGCTCGAGGAACTCTTTGAAAGCCCTGAAGTGGGACCAGCCCTCAAAGAGGCCAAAAACGTCATTAACAACTTTGTCAGTTTTATGGATCAGGAACCTGAGGCCATGGGACACTTGATCAGCCTCTCGGGACATGATTTTTACACCTACAACCACTCTCTGGACGTGTGCATTTACAGCTTGGGTGTGGCGCAGGCTGTTGGCTACGAAGGCGATGAACTTAAAGAGCTCGGAGAAGGCGCTTTGCTTCACGACATTGGCAAACGCCATGTGAGTGTGGATATCATCTGTAAGGATGGGCCCCTGGATGATATGGAGTGGGCTCAGATGCAAAAACATCCCGAGTTTGGACTTATTATTTTAAACGAGCATGATGTCTCTGAGGCCATTAAGGCCTGCTGTTTTGAACACCATGAGAACTTTCTCGGCAACGGCTACCCCCAACAGCTCGATGGGGAAGAGATTCATCCCATGGCCCGCATCGTAGCACTGACCGACACCTATGATGCCCTGACTACGAAGCGCTCTTACAACAAGCCCATGGCTCCCAAGGATGCGGTGATGTTTATGAAGGAGAAGCTCTTCACTCGCTACGACAAAGATCTGCTTGAGGCCATGCACCAAGCTCTGTTTCGACTTTGAGTCTCACACCAAATGACCAAACCTCAATCCACTCTCACCCTCGAACTCCATCGCAACCTGAGAAGAAGCCTCCTTCAGGGCAACCCTTGGATTTATCGCGAGGCCTTCAGGGAGGTGCCTTCAAAGGCCGGCGTCCAACTCTGCCGGGTGCTTGATCAAAAAAAGGCCTTTGTCGGCTGGGGATTTTTCGCGCCCGAAGGCCCCTTGGCGGTGCGTATGCTCTCATTGGATAAGAAGCCTCCAGCGCCTGATCTTTACGCCCAGCGTTTGGAAAGAGCCTTGAGGCTTCGCCACAGTCTCATCCACCAAGACGGCACCAACTGCTTTCGCCTCATCAATGGAGAAGGTGACCTCATGCCCGGATTTATCTGCGATGTCTATGCCGACACTGCCGTGATCCAGCTTGATGGCCCTGGTCCATTTGAGTTTTGGGACCAAGAGTGGCTGGCCCAGTGGCTCCTCAACAACCTTCCCTCTTGCCAGAGAGTTTACCTCAAGCCGCGCCATGATGCCCGCGGCCGCTTAAACGCCACCCCTCAGAGCTGGGGTCAGGCTCTAGAGGAGGGAGAGATTGCAGTTCGAGAAAACGGCCGCCTGTTTTTTGTCGATATTGTACAGGGCCAAAAGACAGGGTTTTTCTTGGATCAGCGAGACAACCGCGAGTATGTTCGCTCACTGGCTAAGGCAAAGCGGGTGCTGAATCTATTTAGCTACAGTGGGGGATTTTCTGTGGCCGCCGGCCAGGGTGAGGCCCTAGAAGTCACCAGTGTGGACATGGCCTCAGAAGCCCTCAGACTTGCCGAAAAAAACTGGCAGGCCAACGACCTAAACCCCACCCTGCACCACGCCCAAGTGGGTGATGCCTTTGAATACATTGCAAACTGCAAAGACAGCTTCGATCTGATCATCTGTGACCCCCCTTCACTGGCCAAGTCCGAAGCACAAAAGCCCCAGGCCATTGCCAAGTACACGGAGCTCTTTGTCCAGGCCGCCAAATGCCTCACCCCTGGAGGAGACCTGCTGCTCAGTTCCTGCTCAAGCCATATCAGCTTTTCCGACTTCGAGGACATTGTCGCTGCCGCTCTCTCAAAAGCCAGAAAGACTGCTCAGGTTCTCAGGGTCAGCGGCCAGGGCTCTGACCATCCCTATCCCCACGCTCTGACTCAGATGAGATACCTCAAGTTCTACCATCTGGTGCTTTAGTAGCTGGTGCTTTAGTGGCTGGTG
>SKYF01000005.1 GCA_007128005.1 Bdellovibrionales bacterium | reverse complement strand
CGTTCTGGTCCACAGCGCTGTAGCGCATGGGGCGGCCGCGGTGCATTTGTTGAGACTCCACTTTGATATAAAGATCTTGCAGAGCGCCGATGTAGTTTTGCCTCTGCTCAGAAGTCAGACGACTGTACTGCTCCACTGTCAGGAGACGGGGTGCTCGGCCTGGAGCGGCCTGACGAGCCGGTTTCTGAGCTTGGGTCCGCCCCTGAGCCTGAGCCCTCTCCTGGCCCTGGGCTTGGGCTAATTCCTTGGCTTGATTTTGCCCTTGTGCCTCAGAGGGGAAACTAAAAAAGGCCAGTAAAAGAAGGACGAGGCTCGATAAGGCAAAGAGTCGGCTATGAGTGAGCTGAACCGCAGAAAAAGACATCATTCCTCCATGGAGTTCACCGGGTTTTCTTTAGGTTAAGGGATCCGGTAGAGAAGAGAAAGCTCTAGGGCCGCAGTGCAAATGAAAATAGGCTCAAGTCGAGACAGATCGAGGAGGACCCCATAGCTCTAGGGCTGCTGGACTCGTGGTCAATGAATCAATGAACTTCGGTGCGCCACTGGCGCTGTGTTTCGGCTTCGGTCTGGGTGACCCGAAAGCCAATGCGGCCGATTTCCCTTTGGTCTGCGCTCAACAGGCGAACGCGCCAGCGTCCTGCCTGATAATTGCTCTTGCGACCAAAGCCGCGAAAGCCCTCCTCTCGCCCACCCATCACTGAAATGGGGATCCTGTCCGTGGTCTGCCAACCCGCTTGGGGATCGCGAAACTCCCAGTGCATCTGGACCTGATCTTTAAAACCCGTCGGAGAAAAGAGCCTGAAAAATACATGGATTTGATCTCCCGACTGGGCCACAAACCACTGATCTCCTCTGTGCCAAAACCTCCACCAAGGTCGCTCATGGCTGAGATGGTACTCATCGCCCTCCTTGCTAATATGGTGGAAGACGCCCATGTATTGAATCGAGAGGGGCACTGGGGGAATCCAGCGCATCACATAGAGAAACAAAAACAGGCCCATCACCACGCCCGCAGGAATGAGAACCTGCTTTCGAATGAGTCCAGCAGGCTGAGCCTTTAGTTTCAAGATAAGGGCAATCAGTCCCATGGGCACCACCCCAACAGCCAGCGAGACAGCAAACACCCAGGCCCCAATGCTCCCAACTAAAATGGGGATCATATAGGCCGAGTAGGAGAGCCAGCACAAACTGAGCAGGCCAAACTTAATGTCCACCCCCAGCTTGCGAAAGTGCGAGACCTCGTTGGCCAAAAGCAACACCACCATGCTCAATAGAAAAAAGAAGGAAACCACCAAGGAGGCACTTTTAAAGTAAAATATCGTGTAGGCACTGAGCAAACTGCCAAAGCAAAAGTGCAGGGCCAAGGGGCGAATTGCAGAGACTCGTTGCTTGAACGCAGATATAGATATGTAGTCCTTGAACTGTACGGGGCTGGCTAAAGATAGACTCGTAACGGATTGGCTTGCCTCAAGAGGACTCTCCCCTGGCTGTTGAGGTCTAGGTGACGGCTCTTCTGGGTCTCGATGCCAGAAAAAGGAAAGCATCAAAACTGTGGCCAGGCTCAGATAGGTCAGTTGAGAGAAGATGGCAAAGGCGCTGTCAATTCGGTCGAGAGTGATCATGTCAAAGATCACGCCTCCTACAAAAAACAAAATGGGAAACAGCTTCTGCCACATGAACACTAGCTTAAGTGAACTTTCAGCTTCTGGCTTCAGGGCCTGAGTCGGGATTTTAGGGGCAGAATTTTAGGGGCGGTGACCTCACCCTTAATTAGGTCCAATTGCGACTCGATGCTTCTCCGTCACGAAGAGACAATGCGTTATGGGTCAGGTGAGGTCACAAATGACCCTGGCAGATTTGGTCCCACTCCCCTTGATAGAGATGAGCGTCTGTGGGGATTTGGCGAAGCTCTGGGGCTGGGTTGATGTAGTTGGCCTCAACCCCGTCCCACCCCCTATAGGTCCGCCCCTGAGGGCCGCGCTTATCTAGCAGTTCAAAGTTGGGCACTAGACCCACCTTCCCCCCTCCTTCAGGAATGTCTAAAGAGAGGTTGGCCATGGCCAAGCCACTGAGTCGACCCCATAGCTCGCGCTGAATGGCCTCCGACTCCTCAATGCTGGTGCGCAGATGATCCGTGCCCAAGGAGGGGTCGCACTGGAACATATAGTAGGGCTTGACTCGCAAATAGAGCAGACGGCGATTCAGGGCCTGCACGATTGCCGGATGATTGTTGACCCCATTGAGCAGGACCATTTGATTCATCACCGGAAAGCCGTGATCAACCATCAAAGTCAGGGCCGAGGCCGCCTCCTTGGTCAGCTCCCGGGGATGATTGAAGTGAGTCATCATAAAAATGGGGTGGTAGGGCTTCAGGGTCTCAAGAAGTTCTTTGGTGATGCGCATGGGGTTGACCACAGGAATGCGACTGCCAATGCGAATGATCTCCACATGTCTGATGGCTCTTAAGTCCTCCATCACCATCTTGAGCTTGCCATCGCTGAGAGTCAGGGGGTCTCCTCCGGATAGAATCACCTCTCGCACCGAGGGCGAATCCTGAATGTACTTAAGGGCTTCCTCATAGTCCTTTGAGCGCACAAAGGCCTGGTCCTGTCCGGTAAAATGCTTTCTCGTGCAATAGCGACAATACACCGAGCAAAAATCTGTCAACAGAAACAGCACTCTGTCTGGATAGCGATGCACAATGCGCGAGCGCGGAGAGTTTTGCCTCTCTCCCAGAGGGTCCAACATCTGCTGAAGACCCGCTTCGAGTTCCTTCGCCTGTGGCATCAGGATCTTGCGGATGGGATCACCCCATTGGTCCCTTCCGGACCTTGCGGCAAGCCCTGCATAGTAGGCTGTGGTTCTGACCTGAAAGATCTCCCCCTGCCCCTTAAAGCCCTCAATCTCTTCGGGGCTCAGGTCAAAATACAGGGCAAAGTCCTCAATACGACGCAGGCTGTGGCGCATCTGCCACTGCCCATCAAACCAATCCTTGGCCTGAATCCAAGGTGGCGGCTCATTGCTGATAAAATCAAAGACCATTTATAGAGTCCTCACCCATATTATCAAAGCAGGTCCACGCTCCTGGCGAACCAAGACCCGAAGGTTCTTCTCTACTTTAAGCACGCCTTCGTTTTGGTTTCTGATGGCTTTCCACCCATTGCGCCAAAATGTCTCGAATAAGAACTTGGTATTTTCCACTGTGTTTTTCTGTAAGACTCAACCTTTTCAAATCTTTGACCATATTCAGAGGCAACATCATTGAAACGCGAACAAGTGCCCTATCGTCGTCAAATGACTCATCTGATAGCTCTACCTTACCGTATTTAATTTTCTTCATGATACTCCACCCACTTCTCCAGAAGCTCATCTTTATGTTCTGCAATATACATTACGATTCTACGAACCATTCTTTTTGAAAAATCTGTTTCATCATCCATTAACTCTAGGGTCAGAAGATTCACCCTTAAACTAGCTCCGCCACCTTCCACATGTACATGTGGTGGGTTGTGGTCACGCTTGTTCACTTTGTACTTGAGCTGCCCAACCCGTAAAACAGTCACCATCGATCTTTATATATATCATATATATAATGACTTCAAGTGCCCACTCAAAAGATCTGGCTCCCTTAACCCATGGGGACCCTAACTCCTCTGCCTCTAGGTCCCAGCGACAATTTTTGCCGCCCCTGCCTGTCGTGTTTTTTGACAGGGCTAACTCCTTAATAGCACAGAGTCTTTGTCCAACCCAAGCGCAAGTCCCACCAATACTTCCACATCTGAAGGACCCCTTTGCCGTTGGCCTGAAAGAAGATTTTCTCTTTTGATATCAGGCACTTAAATATGCCCAGCGCAGTCTGGACCAAGTCTTGGAATAGCCAGAGGGTGTATAGAGGAGGATTTTATGAAGAACCTAAACTCAAACCCAAAAAACCGACAGCGGGCCCTGGTCTTTGTCCTATTTGGACTGCTGACCGCTAACACTTCGCTGCTTGATTTTTCTCGCTTTTCTCAGCTCGGGGCTGACAACAGCATCCAGACTGTGCACTTTTCCTCCTCCAGCAGTGCGACATTCCAAGATCGGCTCCAAGACGCTATTCTAGACGAGAATAAAAGAGGGCCTATAGACCTGGACTCCAATAGAGTCGGAGACCTTCCATTTCACACTCGAGTCGTGGTTTCTGAAAAGACTGAGACAGATAGCTCTTTGACTTTAGAGCAGCTAAGGGAACAAGGCCCCCAAAAAAAGAAAGTGACCTATGTAGAGACAATGGTGGAGGCCGGCTGTCATGCCAGTCGTTGTTTGAGCCGAAGGAGCTCCATCCGAGTAGATCCAACCAAAGGTATTGCGGATATCGCGAATGAAATTT
>SKYF01000012.1 GCA_007128005.1 Bdellovibrionales bacterium | reverse complement strand
GCATAGGGATTGCGCTGAGCATGGGGGTTAAAGAGTCCTTTGGGTGAGAGGGGGCCAAAGCGCAGAGTCTCATCTCCTCGATCGACAATGGCCTCAATGGGCATGCATCCTTGAAAGTAAGGGGTGGTCTCAAACTCTTTGGGCTCAATCTTGCGAGCGGATTTAATCTCCTCGATCAGATGGTAGTACTGCTCTTTGTCCAGTGGACAGTTGAAGTAGTCTCCACCGGGCGGAGCCGTATCCTCGGCCGGAGCCGCAACTGCCGCCTCGGTCGGCTCGGCGGGCTCGGCCAGGCTGTGGGCCTTGTTGTAGCGATTCGCCTTCCAGGCGATAGAGGTGTCAATGCTGTCGGCATCGACAATGGGGGCAATGGCATCAAAAAAGTAGAGGAACTCCTCATCAAGGTGGCTGCGCAGGGACTCAGCCAAAGAGTCGTGGGTCAAAGGCCCTGTGGCCACGACTAAGGGGCGCGGGAGCTGGTCGAGCGATTGGACCAGTTCTCGGCGCACCTCAATCCGGGGGTGCTTCAAGATGGCCTCGGTGATGAGGGCTGAAAAGCGTTCACGGTCGACAGCCAAGGCCATACCGGCTGGGACAATGTGCTCCTTTGCCGCTTTGAGGATAAAGCTACCCAGCTGCTCGGCCTCCCATTTGAGCTGCCCTGGCGCAGAGTAGTCTGTGAAGCTGCCAAAGGAATTGGAGCAGACGAGCTCAGCAAATTGGTCAGTTTTGTGGGCGGGGGTCATAACCCCTTGCCGCATCTCAAAAAGAACAACGCGATATCCCATATCCGCGAGCTGGAGGGCGCACTCTGAGCCTGCCAGTCCAGCTCCCACGATATAAATTGTCTGCGCTTCTGTCGCCATGTTACCTCTTTAGGTTATGAAGGGTTCAGCTAAGAAGTCCGTCCTGGTGCCGGTGTCCAATGTCCTACAGGCTGTTTTGGGCAATGGCAAGTCGCCCCTTTCCCATCAGTTTATTCGCTGGAGGCTATGGCGTTTTTGGCCAGAGGTTGTGGGGGAGACGGTGGCTAGCTACTCTAGGCCGGTGGGTTACGACAGGGGGGCTCTGGTCATTTGGGTGCAAAATTCTGTGCAGATGCAGGAGATGCTGTTTTTACGCCAACAGATCAGGGACTCAGTGAACCGCTACTTGGGGCAAAACTATGTCCATCGCATCAGCCTGACTTTGGATGACAGATCTGTTCCCAGACTTGAAGAAACTGCAGGGGGTCTGCGTGATTTCCTTTCCACAGAACCTCCCAATGCAGATGAGGAGCCGTCACCCGACCGGTAGCTCCCGCCAGTCCCAGCTGTTGGCCGACCTCCACTCTCTGCCCCTCTTCCACATCAATACGGCTTAAGTGCATATAGCGAGAAAACAGTTCATCCCCATGGGCAAGAACCACCACATTGCCCGGCACAATCATATGTCCGGCCCAGGCCACATAACCAGGTCCAGGGGCGTAGATGGGGGTCCCCGTTCGCGCTCTAAGATCCACTCCCACATGATAGTAGCCTCGTCCATCGGGAAGGGTGCGGGGAGAGCCAAAAGGGGATGTCATGATGGAGTCCACGGGCTTTTGCCAACAGCCTCGCAGAAGAGAGCCCCACTGTTGCCCCCTTAAAACCTCCTGCATGATCTCCCGCTCCACACGCTTTTGTTCTTCGTGGCGATCATCCACACGGGCCCAGACTTCAGGGGGGACGTTGAGTCTTCTGGCTTCCCTTAAGGGGCGAATTAAAACGTTTAAGGGTCTTTGAAAGTAGTAACTCACTCTCGGGTCATTGCGCAGCAGACGCCCCTGAAGAAGAGCTTGATCTCCCCCATAAAGGCCAATGACGCCAAACCAGAGCTGTTGGTCTGGAATTTCCAGCAGAGGACGCCCTTGAATGTGCAGGTAGTCTAGCTGATCCTCAGGCCTGTTGGGAAAGGGGATCAACAGTGCTGTTCCGGCCTGGTACTGATCGAGGATGTCCAGTTCAATGTCCACAAGTTCCTGTCGGCTCAAACCAAGGGGAACGAGCAGAGTGATGAAAAAGGCAATCAAAAATTTCATAAACTCCCAAGGGAACTATTCTTCCGACTTCATCGTGGCACGGATCAGAGGGCGGAGGAAGCGCTGACGGGGAGAGTCAGCCCCCACCATGGAGGAGATGCGGTTGTGAAAGGCATCAACTCCTTGCAAACTTGATCAGATCCGCAAAGTCATTCTGGTCAGCGTTTTTCAAAGCAGAAATATATTCAGTTCTTTTAGTGCCCTCCACTTCAAGAGGGGTAGGATCAGTCCCTGCCCCCCAAGAGAACTTGCCGGTGCCATTGGCTTCTAGAAGTAAATCGGTCATGAGTCGAGCATGTCTACCATTTCCATTGGCGAAGACATGAATATGCACAAGCCGATGATGAAACCGTATGGCTGTTTCGTCTATTGGGAAAGTTTTGTTTTCAATCCACCACTCCGTATTTTTGAGCAGTTGTTCTAAGCTGGTGATTATTTGCTCTTGCATGACACCGATATTCTTGTTTGACCTGCGTATTTTTCCAGCCCACCTCCATACTTGGTTAAACATTTTCTCATGGAGTTTCATTACGAAAGTTGTAGATAGTAGATCTTCGAGTCTCTGACGGCCGGTCCAAACAACCGCATCAGCAATATTAGCTTGCTCCAGTTGATTGAGTTCGCCCAGGGTGCTGATATAGTCGGGAATGAGGTCTTTGATTTCCTCAGGGTCAATTGGTGTTGCTCCGCTCGGGTACTTGATGATGAGCTTTGACACTACTTCTTTGCGTCCCTTTTCTTATTCACATCCCAGATTCTTGAGTCGTTATTGGAAATGAGTTCATCTGCAAGCCTTAAGACCTCATTTTTAAGCTGTTTTTCATGAGTCCCCTGAGCTTCAAGCCTCATTGTATGAGAGACCTGCGAGACAATTTTTTGAGCTGCTTCGGTGGCCTTTCTATGAAGGATGTCATCCAGAGTTTCCTTTGGATCTATTGGCACAATGGCATAAACCACTTTGCAATCCATTGCGTTTGCAATCTTCTCCAAAGACTCCAATGTTACTTTTTTTTTCGGCTCTCTTTTTTCAATTTGAGCTATAGACCCGTGGCCTACACCCACTCGTTTGGCCAATTGTCTAATGGTCACTCCCAATGAGCCGCGTATGGCCTTCACCCATCCGGAGGGTGGCATAGGCTCGTCTAACTTGGAAAAGAGGTCCAACTTCTCCTGGACAATCTTTCGTTGACGAATAAGTTGCTTTCTTTGCACTCGCATGGGAGCCCCTTTTGTATACTAAAAAATATACTTATACTTATAGAAAGTATACTTATAAAAATACAAAAATCAAGATTAAGTATACTTTTATATCAACTTTATTCTTCCGACTTCATCGTGGCACGGATCAGAGGGCGGAGGAAGCGCTGACGGGGAGAGTCAGCCCCCACCATGGAGGAGATGCGGTTGTGAAGAGAGGGGTCATTGACCAGAGCTCCTAAGGTCCCCTCGCCCTGATCGATTTTCCTGAGGATGCTGTGCAGGTGCTGAAGGGACTCACTGAGGTGGGCCTTAGAGTCCTCACTTCGGACCTCGCTCAGTGTGCCTCTAAGCTCTTTGACCAGCAGCTGCAGCTCGGAGGTCGCTCCTAGGAGATTGATCATCAGGTGGGCGGATCTCTGATCTTGGTTGAAGGCAAGCAGCAGGTTGTGGACCTCACTGATCACATCAGTCACATTTGAAAGTTCGGAGCCCTTGCTTGAGATCATCTCAAGGATATCTGGACGGTGGAGGGCCGTGATAAACTCGCCGTTTTTGAGAGGGGGCTGATTCGGGCTTCCCGGCTCAATGTAGATGTAGCGATCTCCAAGAGCGCCTTGAGTTCGGGCCGTTGCCGTGGAGTCTTGGGTGATTCTTGAGGCAAAGCGCTTGTTGATGCCAAGCACGACTTCAATTTCTGTGGTGCCCGGGGCAAAGTCAATGCGACGAACACTGCCAACGGTGAGTCCTCCCAAAGAGACCACACTCCCTGTTGCCAGGCCCTGCACGTCAGACAATTTGACCTTGAGCTGGTAGGTGCGAGCCAGAAACATCTGATCCCCGCCAAAGAACATGATAGAGCCCAAAAGAGCCAAGGTGCCAATGGCAACAAACAGTCCGACACGGAGTTCTGAACTCAGGTTGGATTCCATAACTTAAGCCCCCTCAATCCCATTGATAAATCGTTGCATAATCCCTTCAGGATCTTTGCCCAAGTCGGCAATGGATCCTGAGGCCTCAATTTGACCATTTAAAAGCAAAATCACTCGATCGCAGACCGCATAGACGCTGGGCATATCGTGGGTGACAAAAACCGAGGTCACTCCTCGATCTTTGAGTCGCAAAATCATATCTTGAATTTTTTTGGTATTGTAGGGGTCAAGTCCTGCTGTGGGTTCATCGTAGAGGACCACTTTGGGCCCTAGAATGATGGAGCGTGCTAGCCCCACTCGTTTTTGCATACCTCCTGAAAGCTGAGAGGGGTAGACAAAATCATTTCCCTGCAGACCAAACTCCTCCAGTTGCTGGCGAATTCTATCGGAGATTTCTCCTTCACTCAGGTCTGTGTGTTCGCGCAAGGCATAAGCCAAGTTGTCATAAACGGTCATCGAGTCAAATAGAGCTCCATTTTGAAAGACGTAGGCCACCCTCTTGCGAATTTCCACAAGCTGTCTCTCCGTCCATCTGGAGATCTCCTCTCCGTCAATGTGGATCTCTCCCTGATCGGGCTTCTCAAGGCCAATGAGGCTGCGCAAAATCACAGACTTTCCAGCTCCAGAGCCGCCAATCAGTCCAAGACACTCTCCTTGGTTGACTGAAAAGCTCACTCCTCGGTGGACCAGCTTTGAGCCAAAGGATTTGGTAAAATTTTTGACCTCTATCACAGCCATTGTTCGATAATCCAAAATGCTTTCGTTAAAAAATAATCCCCAACCAAAATCAAAATTGAAGCCGTCACCACAGAGGTGGTCGTGGCCACCCCGACCCCTCGGGTTCCTCCTGAAACATTCAGGCCAAAGTAGCAGGCCGGCAGGGCAATAAAGAGAGCAAAAAAGAAGGTCTTACCCATTCCACTCATATAGTCCACAAGAGTGATTGTCTCTAGGACCTTTTGCCAGTAAAAGGCCGGGGTCAGATTGAGTTCACTCCATCCCACCAGAAGACCTCCGCCAATTCCAACCAAGTTGGCAATTGCTGCTAACAGGGGGACGCAAATTATGCAGGCAATCACCCTGGGAATAACAATCTTCTTGATGGGTGAGGTGCCTAGGGCCCTAATAGCATCTATTTGCTGGGTGACCTTCATAGAGCCCAGTTCACTGGTGATGCCTGCCCCTACGCGAGCGGCCATCATCAGGCTGGTGAAAACAGGTCCAAGCTCGCGAATGATCGATAGGCTGACAATTTTGGGGACGTACATTTTGCCCCCAAACTTTTCCAGACCCAGGCCAAACTGCAAAGCCATCACCATCCCCGTGCTGAGGGCTGTGATCAGTACTAAAGGTAAGGACATAAGGCCAATAGATTGAATCTGTTCAGTGATAAGTCTTAGATAGAGGGGAGGGCGCAGTCCCTCACTGATCACTTGCTTGGTTAAGATTGCGGTTCCGCCCATAAAGCGAATCAAGTCCCTTACAACACTCATTGGGGCACCATGAGGTCAGAGAGAAACTGGTGATATTCAGATTCATTGGCTGGGACAAAGGAGGCCGTCTGTCGATCTGATGGATGAGCGACTTGCACATGACTGATAAGATAAAGACAATTCCCCTTAATAAAAAGCCGAGCTTGGTAAAAGGCGAATTGGCCGTCCAGGTGCCCCTTCATTTGAGTGTGCCGAGCCGCCACTCCTTGATAGGTCAGAGGCTTACTGGAAACAAGTCTTCCGTCTGTCATCTCACGAAGGAGAGACTGTTCGACCTGGTCCAGCTTAAGGCGGCGCACATCTCCACATTCGCTGAGAATAGAGATGCTGGTTTGACTGTCAGGGTTGTGCCAAGCCCAGTCCACGTCCACAATTTGAACCTGTTTGAAGGGCAATGGTGGGGGGGTGAACTGAAGCCCCTCAGCTCTCTGGATTTGGGGCCCCTTCAGATGAATGGAGACGCAGGCTGTAGTTGTGGCTAAAAGCCACAAAGAGAGGCAGCTGATGAGAATCAAAGTTGTAGAATGCACTGGCCATTTCATCGCAGTATTTATCGGCAATCGTACCTGTTTTGCCAAGAGTAATTTCAAAAATTAAAGGTCCAGTTTGCTCTGCCCCTGGTCGAGGCAAAAACTTGGCATTCATTGTGCTTATTAAAAAGAAAGGGGAAGACCTCTCATAAGGTCGAGACCAAAAGGAGTAAGGGGAGTTTTGGCTAATCAATTGTTTTCGCAACAGAAATTAAATCGGTCTGAGGTGAAAGACAAAGTCCACCGACTAAGATCATGTGGAAGATCCAACAGGACTCTGGGTGGAAGTGTCAGGCTTCTGTTACTTATGGGTCTGGTGAGTTGTTTTCTAGGGACCGATGTTGTGGGACAGGTTGGGCCGACAGCCGTACGTGGCCGGGTTTCAATTATTGGTGATACGGTTCACCTTGAACTCACTGGTCGAAGGCATTGGGACTATGATCTGCGGAAGATAGAGAACAATAAAATTGTGGCCTTGTTGCCACCTTTAGATTCACCCACTCAAGTGCAGTTGCAAACCTTTAGGGGACTGCATTTGTCTGCAATTGAAGTCAATCCAGAGGGTCCCGATGGGAAGACGGAAGTGACATTTCATTTGGCAAATCCCGCAATTGAGGTCTTTGACTACCTTACGGATGAGCCATCCAGACTGATTATGGACTTTTATCAGCCGGCCGAAGTGGTCGAAAAAGCTCAGCCTGCAAGTCAAAAAATGGCAGTCTCGGATTCCTCAATCTCCACTCAGTCAGTGGACCCAGAAAGGGTTGCGGCAGCAGCCGAAGCACTGGAAAAAAGACTTGAGGCGGGGGAGTACGAACTCATCGAGGCGGAAGTGACCTTGGAAGGAGATGGCTCTGACGGGTCAGGAGCACGAAGCCCTGCCATGGTCGAGGTGTTGTCAGCAGAGGAGGATCAAGATCTGTTGGATTTTGCTATCGGCGGACAGAGACGAGGAGCTTTTGATGGGGGAGATAGAGACTTCTTTCGTTTTAGGGTCAGAGACTATGAAATTGATTTGGACTCTGTGATTGCGAGCCGCCAGAACATCTATATTCGTTTTCCTATGTTAGCAATGCCGTCTAGCCGATTGAGGCAAATCGCTCAACATCCTCCTGAGTATGAAGTTGTACCAAAAGAAACTCGTGAGAACCGCGAGGCTCGGTTGCTGGTGGCTTTGCATCAGCGTCAGCGCTTTGCCACCTTCCTACGCACCTATGAGTACTTTATCGAGCGCTATCCTCAGTCCGATTATGATGAAATTGTCAGACATTTAGCTGCAGAGCTGCATTTGAATAGGTGGTTGAAGGAGGGCAAGAGAGAGGATTATGAAAAGGCAAGGAGGCTCTATTCTTACTTGGTCAACCGTTATCCCAACTCTCCCCTGGCTGAAAGGACAGAGCTGGTTTTGGCGTACTCGGCCCTAGAAATGGAAGATGGACTCAGAGCTCTGCAACTCTTGGGCGACTTTCTGAAGCGGCATCCTGAGTCGCCGGATGTGGATGGAGTTCGAAGGGCCAAAGCTGAGATCCATCTAAGCCTCAATCAGTATGAAGAGGCCCAGGCTCAGTACGAGAGCCTGATTGCATCTGCAAAGAGTCCAAGGTTTGCTGTAGAGGCTCAATACCGTCTGGGGGATGTGCAGTTTTTGCAGAGAAATTATCCTGAGGCTGTGGCTGCCTATCGTAAGGCACTTTCAGACCATCCTGAGTATGAGGACATTATCCCCAACGTCCACTTCAATATGGCCGAAGCTCTCTTTTGGCAAGCCAATTACAGGAACAGCCTGGAACACTACATAGAGTTTCTCAAACGCTTTCCGGCCCATCAGCATGGGGCCTATGCCATGACGAGGATTGGCGAGATCCTAGATATTTTGGGCGTCGACACCAGCCGGGTGATGGGTGCGTATTTGGAGAGCCATTTTCGTTATAGAGGGCACCCCGGAGCTGAGTTGGCCCGGATTCGTATGTTGAGTCAAAGGATGATGGGCATGCGGGAGCAGGAGCTCAATCAGGCGCTTGAGGAAATGTTATCAATTGCCGAGCGCTCTCCCCTGCCCCGAGCTTCCGAGTTTGTCACTCTCCTCATTGCCGATGGCTTTCAATCTCGCCAGGAGCACCCAAAGGCCATGCAGTATTTGATCAATTATTATCAGCAGAATCCAACTACCACAAACCTCGATTTTTTCCGCAGGAGAATTGCGGCGGTTTTTGCTGATGCCATGCAAGATCTTGTTCAGAAGGGGAAACACATTGAGGCTCTGCGGTTTCATAATCAATACTCTGGGACCTGGCTCCGCAACACCTCTCGGACCGACATTCCCTTTATGGTAGCAAGAGCCTATGAACTCGCGGGCGTCTACACTGTGGCCAGTGAGATGTATGCCAAGGTTTTAAGAGAGCTCCAGCAGATTCAGGGTACAGATTTAGAAAGAGAAAAGCGCATCAATGAACACTTGCCAACACAGCAGTCCCTGCACTTGCGCTTGGCGGCGGTGGATTTTGAGGAGCGTCAGTACCATCAAGCGAGCGAAAGATTGGTAAAAATAGGAGGGGGAGACCAGTTGACTCCCTTGGAACAGCTCGAAAGGGCACAACTCTCTGCCCAACTCGCGCAAAAGCGGGGCCAGACAAGGGAGGCCATTGCCAATTTGGAATGGGTCAAAGAGCACTGGCAGGGTCCCTCACGACAGAGATTGGGGATCTACCTCCGTTTGGCTGAGCTCTATGTCCAAGAAAATCAAAATTTGGAATCAGAGAAGATATTGGATCAAATGCTGAGTTTGGCGGACAAAGAGTCTCTGGGTTCGGTGGATGACATCGCTCGTGCCTTAAGGTTGCGAGGCGACATTCTGTTTGAAGATGGAAAAAAAATGGCTGCTCTCAGTAGTTATACCCGTCTCCTTGAGCAGTTTTCGGAGAAGAAAAATCTCAGTGATGTGCGCTTTCGTGCTGGCTCGATTCTCTATGATTTGGGGGATTTTGTCGGAGCCGAGCGGCTTTGGCGGCCCCTAGATGGAAAGAGGGACAGCCTGTACCGATCCTTAGCAGATGAGCGACTTCAACATGCAAGGTGGAGCGAGGAATATCAACGCTATATTGAGCGGATTCCAGCAATGGCACAATAGAAGAATGAAGATTGGAAGAAAAGGAGAGTTTGTTATGTCAGGTGATTTTAAACTGATTCATACTGTGGATCCCAGTATGAGGGAGCTGATTGTAGCAGCGGAAAACGTAGCTTGCAGTCGCGCCAGTGTTTTTATCACAGGGGAAAGTGGCACAGGAAAAGAACTCCTAGCCCGATACATTCACAGTAAAAGCCCGAGGTCAGGCAGGGCCTTTGTTGCTCTGAACTGCGCGGCTATGCCGGAAGGCTTGCTTGAGAGCGAGCTGTTCGGTTACGAGAAGGGCAGCTTCACTGGGGCGAATGTCAGAAAGATCGGAAAATTTGAATTGGCCCATAAAGGCACATTCCTGTTAGATGAGGTGACTGAGATGTCGCTCCCTCTTCAAGCAAAACTTCTGAGAGTATTGCAGGAAGGAGAAGTAGAGCGTCTTGGGGCCGAGCGCCCTCAAAAAGTGGATGTTCGGGTTGTTGCAACCAGCAACCGCAATTTGGCACAGGCGATTGAGGAGGGTGTCTTCAGAGAAGACCTCTACTATCGGCTGAATGTCATTCCACTGGAAATACCGCCTCTTCGCCAAAGAAGGCAGGATATCCCCTTGTTAGCCGAGCTGTTTTTGGAGATGTCCTGCAGTGAAAATGGCATTACCAAAAAACACTTGAGTTCCTGCGCGACAGAGAAGCTCCTGGCCTGGAACTGGCCTGGAAATGTCAGGGAGCTACAAAACGTAATTGAGCGTTCTGCACTGATGGCGTCTTCGGGGACTCTTAATGCACAAGATATTCTGATCCGTAATTTTCAGTCCCGGGTGACCAATCAAGATATATTGACTCCGGGGATGACGGTGCTCGAAGCTGAGAGGCTTCTGATCCTCAAGACTCTTGAACACACAGGACAAAATAGAACCCATGCAGCTCACTTACTGGGAATCAGCATTCGCACCTTGCGCAATAAGCTCAACGAATATAAGGAGCCATTGAAGGAGGTCACCCTATGAGCGGCATATTTGACAAGACAACTGACGCTCTTGCCGCCTCGGTCAATATGCGGCTACTCCGGCACAATGTGACGGCGGCCAATATTGCCAATGCCGAGACACCCGGCTACAAGGCCAAAGTGGTAGACTTCGAGCAGGCACTGTCTCGAGCGATTGATCGAGAGGGGCTTGGTCGACTGCACACGGATCATCCGGATCACCTTTTGATGGGGTCTGGGTCCATTTCACGAGCAAGAGCCGATGTCTATGACAATCCCGATGTGTTGGTCAGTCAGGATGGGAACACTGTGGACATGGAGAGGGAGATTGCGACCCTCAATGAGAACTCAATCTTATACAAGGCAGCCCTTCAGTTGATGAACAAAAAGCTGGCGTCCTTGCGCTATGCAGTCACCGAAGGCGTCAGATAAAGGGGGAGAAGATGGACTTTTCTAAAGCAATGAGTGTGTCGAGCAGTGGGCTGACGGCTCAGCGGATGCGAATGAATACAGTCGCCAGTAATATTGCGAATATCAACACAACGCGAACCCCAGAAGGCGGGCCCTATCGACGAAAGGATGTGGTTTTTGAGGCCATACCTGAGGCCAGGAGCTTTGGGGAGATCTTAACCACTCAGCCCGATCGAAACCTTAAAAGGGTCCAGGTGACAGACATTCATGTGGATCGAAAAGCTCCTCTACTTAAGTATGAGCCCAATCACCCAGATGCAAATGATGAGGGCTATGTGGCTTATCCAAATATCAATCTGATGGAGGAAATGGCGAATATGATTCAGGCCACACGATCCTACGAGGCCAACGTCGCGGCCATGCAGGCCACAAAAGATATGGCGTTAAGTGCTTTGGAAATTGGACGCTAGGTGATAAACTAAGATAACAAATGAAAGAGGTTAAGCCATGGAAGGTTTGACGATTAGAAATGCCGAGCACATGATCCAGACTGGAGACACCTTCAGTGAAATAAGATCCGCTCGACAGCAACAGGAAAGAGCTTTAGGTGACGCTGGAGTTGCTAGCGGTGGATCCTTTGCCGACAGTCTGAAGTCGGCCATCAATGAAGTCAATGAGCTACAAAAGGTATCTGACAGCAAGATGCAGGCTCTGGCCACGGGTGAAAATAAAAATATTCCCGAGGTGATGTTGGCTGTAGAAAAGGCAGATATTGCCCTCAAAATGTTGGTTCAGGTCCGCAATAAGGTCATCGATGCCTACCAAGAAGTCATGAAAATGCAGGTTTGATTTTAAGGAGGAATTCTTTTGCAACAGCTCTTTGCTCAACTGTTCTCTCAATTTAGTGAGTTCTTCTCAGGTCTGAGTCCACTCAAGCGCATGTCGATTATGCTGTCGTCCTTTATTATCATGGGAACTCTCGTCATTGTCAGTTTCATGATGACATCGACTAACTATGCTGTGTTGTTTAGTGACGTTCCTCCCAATCAGTTGCCCTTAGTGGTGCAAAATCTGCAACAGAAGAATATTCCCTTCAGACTTGCCGACAATGGAGCCAGGGTTCTGGTGCCAAGGGAACTGTTGCATGCGACGCAGATGGCGGTAATGACGGAGCTGGGGACAGGTGAGATCGGCAGTGTGGGGCTTGAGATTTTCGACAAGCAGGACTTCGGCGCCACTTCCTACTCGCAGAGGATCAATTATCAGCGAGCCCTTCAGGGCGAGCTGATGAGGGCGATCAACACTATCAGTTCGGTGAGGCAATCAAGGGTGATACTGGCCCTGCCGGAACGAAAGACCTTTTTGGAGGAGTCAGCGCAGCCCTCAGCCTCTGTTGTCATTGACCTGCACACGGGAAAGACTCTTCAGCCGGAACAGATCCGGGGGATCACACAATTGGTGGCAAGCTCCGTGCAAGACCTTGTCCCCGAGAGGGTGACCGTTGTGGACACCAGGGGGCGAACGCTATCGCGGGATGGCTCTCCGGAGTCAGTGGCTTCTGCAGAGCTCCTAGATATTAAGGCCAGAGTCGAGGCCAATATTGAACAGAGAGTGGAGTCCATTTTGGCCCGCGTTGTGGGAGTGGGAAAAGTCACGGCCAGGGTGAATGCCACTTTGAACCCAAGACACATCTCAATGATCGAGGAGACGGTGGATCCAGACTCCACAGCTATCCGCAGTGTTCAAACAGAAGAGGAGGTCTTGGATGGGGCCCGTACCAACCCTGTGGGTATTCCTGGAGCCCGGGCCAATTTACCCGGGGCTGAGGAGATGGGCGAAGTTGGGTTTAAACAGAACGTGCGCAAGGAGCTCAAGAGCACCAATTTTGCTGTACCTAAGACCGTGCGCAACGTTCGTGAAGCTGCCGGGGGAGTCGAGCGGATCTCAGTAGCTGTCTTAGTAGATGGAGTAGAAGTCCCCGTGACCCTTGATGATGGCACTGTGGAGTTGCAGTGGCAGCCCCGGTCGGCGGAGGAGTTAGCTAGGTTTGAAACTATTGTCCGTAATGCCATCGGTTTCAACGCAGCCCGGGGGGACAGTGTGAGCATTGAGAGCATTCGCTTTCAATATGATGACATGAGTGATGCCCAGGGGTTGATGGACTTTTTGGACCTACAGAAGCTGTTGAGAAATTTAATGCAGTGGTCTTTACTGGGCATCGGTTTGGTGCTGTTCTTTTTCATAGTGATGCGCCCCTTTATGCGATGGATTACCGACTCCTTCCAGGACTCTGTGGAGGATATCTTACCGAGAACAATTGAAGAGCTGGAAGAGCTTCAGTCTGTGGACAACACGTTGCCCGGAATGTCCGGAGCTCTACCGGTTTTAGAGGAGTCCCTAGATCCTGATAAGGCAGAGAGTGAGCTCCTCAAAGAGCGCATTATGAGTATGATGGAACAAGATGAGGAGAAGTCAGCCGGTGCCTTTAGTCTTTGGCTGACAAGGAGGGATATGTGAGCGGCCGTCTGCAAAAAGTTGAGAATGTCAAATTTGAGGAACTCAGGGGCTTTGATAAGGCTGCCATTTTGCTCAACTATCTTGGGCCTGATGCTGCTAAAAAGCTATTTCGTCACACGGATGATGGAGACATTCGCAAGCTGCTCAGCACTATGCAAAAGTTTCGCATAGTCCCCGTAGCCATCACCAAGCGGGTTCTAGAAGAGTACTATGAACTCATCAGCGAATCCCAAGATTATATCTTCTCTGAGAAAACAACAAACAAAGACACCGTGGTGGATGCAGTGGGTGAGGAGAGGGCCAGAGGAATCCTTGGGCACTTGAGTGCATCCACTCCCGCAGCAAGAAACCTTGAAAGTCTTGAAATGGTCGACGCCAAGTCGCTTTCCAATTTTCTGCTCAACGAGCACCCTCAGACAATATCAGTAATTCTTGCCCACCTCGAGCCAGAAAAAAAAGGCGAGGTTTTGAAGCGACTTCCTGAGTCCCTCCAAGCCGAAGTAGTTTTGCGACTTTCCAACCTGGACCATGTAGCCCCTGAACTTATAGCGGAGGTGGATCGAGTGCTCAAGCAAGAGCTGTCCACCATTGGGACCGTTGAGCAGGCCTCTCTCGGTGGAGTCCAGCCAGTGGCCGAGATGCTCAACGTAATGGATAAGAACACGGAAACGGCGATCATGTCGCGCATTGAGGAAAAAGATCCGATTTTGGCTGAGGAAATCAGAAAGCTGATGTTCGTCTTTGATGACATTATCAAAATTGATGACCGAGGCATTCAGACTCTTCTTAAGGAAGTTCCCAACGACAAGCTTCTCTTGGCCCTTAAAACTTCTACTGAAGAGATTCGCAATAAGATCTTTAAGAATATCTCTCAACGGGCGGCCAAGCTCCTTCAGGATGATCTTGCCAATATGGGCCCATCGCGGCTTTCGGATGTGGAGTCCGCCCAAGTGGAGATTGTGAATGTGGCAAGACGCTTAGAGGCCGAGGGTAAGATTCTCATTGCCAGAGGTGGGTCGGAAGATGCCCTCGTCTAAGAATGCAGTGTTTAAGGCCTCACCTGGGGGGCCAGTCATTCTGGATTATCAGCCGAGAACTCTGGGTGGGCAGGTGAGTCCATCGGCCTCAGAATTCCTCATTCAACAGCAGACCAGTGGCAGCGGCTTTAAGATCAGTCCATTAGTGGCCGAGCGGGTGGGGATTTCTGATATTCAACGCAAGCAGCTTGAGGCTAGAGTTGAGGAAGAGACGCTGAACCGAATTAAAGAGATTCAGGAGAAGGCCTACTCAGAAGGCTTTGAGCTGGGACGAAAAGAAGGGGTTGAGCAAGCTCTTGGCGAACACCGTCAGGAGCTGACAGATGGCCTGTCAAAACTCGGGGAGGTTTTAAAATCCCTAGAGGACCTGAGGCAGCAAGTCTTCGTCCAGAATGAAAACAGTCTGGTTCAATTGACCTATCAGATTGCAAAAAAAATAGCCATGCATGAGCTGGGTGAAAGACCGGAGTGGATTACTGATATTCTAAGTCAGGTCATCGAAGGAGCGCAGGCCGAGGAACAGATCACCGTCTTTTTAGGTTCAGAGGACTACGAGTTTGTTGTGAGCATGGAGGAAAAGCTGGGGAAGAAGCTGGACTTCTTAAAAAAGGTGAAGCTCGAAGTGCGCCCGGGGGTCTCCTCTGGGGGCTGTCTGGTGGATACAAACTATGGAATGATTGATGCCACAGTCGAACAGCGAGTGGAAAAGGTCTGGGAAACTCTCAAATCTCGGCTCTCAAAAGTAAAGCTCTCAGGCCCTGGAGATGCGGCATGACGAGTGGAGAGAACCTAGCTCTGAATTTGGGTCGATATGAGGCGGCCCTGCGACTCAACTCGGTCACCCATGACATTGGTAAGATCACCCAGGTGACTGGATTTTTACTCAAGGGTTATATTCCTGGGGCCTGTATTGGAAGTTTTTGTGAAGTGCACCCCACAGGGGGTCAAGCCCCTTTCTTGGTGGAAGTTGTCGGCTTTCAGGACAGACAAGTCTTATTTATGCCGCTAGGAGAGATGCAGGGAGTGGGTTTGGGCTCGAAGATTGTTCTTCTGCAAACCCGATCGACTCTGGGGGTCGGTGAGCAACTTCTGGGACGAGTAATTGATGGCCTGGGAAGACCTATAGACGCTTTGGGAGATTTGGAAGTGGAGACAGAGCTGGATCTCTATGGAGAGGTCCTTGCTCCTCTAGATAG
>SKYF01000140.1 GCA_007128005.1 Bdellovibrionales bacterium | reverse complement strand
CAGCACGGGGAAAGAGCGTCTGGGCGACAACCCCGCGAAGGCTTTCTGCCAGCATGGTGCGCACCTGGGCCTGTTGGGAGTCGGGGAAGACATCTATGATACGATCCACAGTCTTTGCTGCGCTGTTGGTGTGCAGGGTTCCAAAGACCAAGTGTCCGGTCTCGGCAGCGCTCATGGCCAAGTGAATAGTCTCTAGGTCTCTCATCTCACCCACAAGAATAATGTCGGGGTCTTCCCGAAGAGCGGCCTTCAGGGCGCTGGCAAAGGACTTGGTGTGAGAGGAGACTTCGCGCTGGTTGATCAGAGACTGGCGGTTTTGGTGCACGAATTCAATGGGGTCTTCAATGGTTATAATATGCTCTCTTTTTTCACAGTTGATAGTGTGAATCAGTGCGGCCAGAGTGGTCGACTTTCCGGAGCCCGTGGGGCCCGTGACCAAAATCAGCCCACGAGGGACTTTGATCAGGTCCACAACATTTTGTGGGAGCCCCAACTCCTGGGCGGTTTTGATGTCTTCGGGAATCACCCTGAAGACCGCACCCAGGCCTCGTCTCTGCATAAAGACGTTGACGCGAAAACGAGCCACACCTTCTAGGTAGTAGCTGCAGTCCAGTTCCCAGTTTTCTATGAACAGTTTTTTTTGTTTGTCGGTGAGGATCTCAAACACCAGAGCCTGAACGGCATCGTTGTTGAGAGGAGGGTGCTCCACAGGAGCCATCTGTCCATGTAGGCGGAGGATGGGTGATGCCCCTGCGGACAAGTGCAAGTCAGAGGCTCCCTTGGAAACCATGATTTGAAACAGCTTATCAATTTCAGCCATTGATCTCTAACCTCCTCAAAAGAGATAAATACTTTATCCAACAAGTTCATCGGCAACTGTCAGGGGGAACTTGAGTGGCTCCTCACTACTTCCGGACAAGAAGCTCTAACGCGCCACGCCCTCGACTTTAGTTCTTTTCGCGCAGAGTTAATTTCGTTAGAGTCCTTTTTTGCGAAAGCTGTCTTGCTCGAGGAGGTTTGTTCTTCATGTCAGCTGAGATCCTGATCAATGTGCGGCCCAACTTCACTCGAGTGGCCTATGTGGAGGACAAGGTCCTCAGTGAGTTTAAGGTGGAGAGAAAAACGGCCCCCACTCTGGTAGGTTCCGTCTACCGTGGCCAAGTGCTGAGGGTTTTGCCGGGGATGCAGGCCGCCTTTGTCGACATTGGTCTGGATCGCGCGGCCTTTCTCTATGTGGGAGATGTGCGAGGAGGGGCTGATTCGGGAAAAGACTTCTTTATTGAAGACGAGTCTGGAGCCAAGTCAGATGCAGCCGATCTCTTGGACCCCGCTCAGCCCAATTCAGACCAACAGGACCTAGGTCGACCCCTAATTCAGGACCTGCTCCAGGAGGGGCAGCACATTATGGTGCAAGTGGCAAAGGACCCTTTGGGGACCAAGGGGGCTCGAATCACCACCCACATCTCTCTTGCGGGTCGACACATTGTCTATATGCCCACTCTAAAGCACTTGGGGATTTCTCGACGCATTGAGGACGAGTCTGAAAAAGAGAGGCTGCGTTTGGCTGTGGAGTCCTTGTCCCCTGAAGGGGGAGTCATCGTGCGCACTGCCGGTGAGGGAGCCAGTGTAGAGAGCCTAAGGGCCGACCTGGATTACCTGGACCGGCTGTGGAAGGACATGGAGCGCAACTATGACAAGAAAAAAAGCCCAGGCCTGGTCCATTCAGAGATGGATGTGGAGCTGAGGGTTTTGCGTGACATGCTCAACGAGAGTGTGGAGCGGGTCATGGTGGATGAGCCCAAGGCCTTTAAAAAAATAGTCAGTTTTGTCGGGCAGTTTATGCCCAAGTTTAAGAACAACATTCAGCTCTACTCAGACAGTCAGCCTCTATTTGATCTGTATGAAATTGATCTGGAGATCTCGCGCTCCTTGGACAGAAAGATCTGGCTCAAATCCGGAGGCTATATCGTCATCGATGAGGCTGAAGCTCTGGTGGTGATTGATGTGAACACGGGTCGCTATGTGGGCAAAAAGGACCTGGAAGATACAATTTTGAAGACCAACTTGGAGGCCGTCAAAGAGATCGCTCATCAGCTGCGCATTCGCAACTGTGGGGGCATTATCATTATTGATTTTATTGATATGGAAAAAGAAGTTCACCGGGAAAAGGTCACCAACCTGTTGGCTGAGGAGCTTCAGCGCGATTCAGCTCGCACCACCATGACGGCCATGTCAGAGTTGGGCCTGGTGGAAATGACCAGAAAGCGCATCCGGCCGAGCCTGGTCTCCTCACTGTGTCAGCCCTGCCCCTATTGCGATGGCAAGGGCTACATTAAACGCAAATCCACGGTGGCCGCAGAGATCTTTAGGGCTCTCGAGAGGGAGCAGCCCCGTGCCAAAGCATCGGTGACGTCTTTGGTTGTGCACTGTCACAGTGACGTGGCCGATTGGATCTATGCCGAGGAAACTGAAACACTTGAGCTGGTCGAGCAAAAGATTGGGGTTTCGGTGGCTTTGAAAGTGGAGCCAGGTTATCACTTGGAGCAGATTGAAATATATTCAGTATAACTCGGAGCAGCAGAATGGGCTGAAAGGGCCCGTCTGCCAGGGATTTCCGGGTTTTTTATCGCATTGCTTCGTAGGCACAAATCATTGACACTGCTATTGCGCCGTGGCAGATACTTTGGCCTTGTTCAAGAGTCTTCGGAGGTTAAGAAATGTACGCGATTATCCGCACAGGTGGAAAACAGTATCGAGTTGAGGCAGGAGATACTCTTCGTGTTGAGACGTTGGAAGCAGAGCTGGGTTCAGAGTTGGATCTCAAAGATATTTTAGTTGTTGGTGGTGAGAAAATCTTTGTTGGGGAGCCTACCCTGAACAACGCCAAGGTGACAGTGGTTGTCACCCGTCAGGCCAAGGCACCTAAAATCATTGTCTTTAAAAAGAAGCGTCGTCAGGGCTATCGCAGAATGCAAGGGCACAGACAGATGTTTACGGAACTGTTTGTAAAGTCCATCACTTCGCCCGAGGGCCAAGTTGTGACTGCTCAAGAGGCGGCCCAAGTTTTCAACCCAGAAAAGAAGCTGGAAAAGAAACAAAAGACTGAGGAGCTGCGCAAAGAGAAGAAAAAAGCCGCGGGACCCAAGGCTGAGCGCACATCGGTCAGAAAACCAGCTGTACAAGCCAAGAAGAAAAAGGCAGGAGCAAAGAAAGCAGTCGCTAAGAAAAAGACTGGAGCGAAGAAGGCAGCAGCTAAGAAGACCACAGCCAAGAAGGCCACAAAGAAAACAGCGACAAAAGCTGCGACTAAAAAGAAGAGTTAAACCAGGATTCACTGAAGGATTTGTTGAGGTAAAACTATGGCATCGAAAAAAGCGGCAGGGAGTACAAGAAACGGTCGAGACAGTCAGAGTAAAAGACTGGGTGTGAAACGCTTTGGCGGTCAGAGTGTGAAGCCAGGAACAATTCTGGTGCGTCAACGTGGCACAAAGTTTTTTGCCGGAAACAATGTTCGGCTGGGACGTGATTTCACTATTTACGCACTTATTGAGGGTTTGGTGAAGTTTGAAAGGCTGAATAAGAGTCGTTTTAAAATTAGCGTCTATCCCCGCAGTCAAGCCGCCTAAATAGTGACTGGCGCGAAACCGCCAAATACGGCGTTGCTCGACTCAAATCTCACTCCAACGTACCGCTCAAGTACGCCTGCGTTCGATTTGAGCCGGGCGCCTTGTCTTTGGCGGTTATCGCCAGTCACTAAATATCTGATGGCTGTGATTGGGTCTTGCGAAAGGTCAGTAAGCCTTTCGCTTTTTGTTGGTTTCTTTTTAAATGAAATTTATTGATGAAATTCAAATCCTAGTGGCCTCTGGAAATGGTGGTCCAGGCTGCGTGAGTTTTCGCAGGGAGTCTGGTGTCCCTAGGGGTGGTCCTGATGGGGGAGATGGGGGCAAGGGAGGCGACGTTATCTTTCGAGTCAATCCCCAGATCTCATCACTTTTAGATCTTCGCTACAAAAAGCACTACCGTGCGGGCAATGGTTTGCCCGGTGAGGGAGCCAATCGCAGCGGTTCCAACGGAGAGGATTTGGTGATCGAGGTGCCTCCAGGGACTCTGATCCGAGATCCCAGTGGAGTGTTGATTCATGATCTCAGCGAGGCCACAGATGGAGCAGCTCCAGAAGACTTCCTATTCTTAAAAGGGGGGCTTGGCGGCAAGGGAAATACCTTTTATAAATCCAGCGTCAATCAAGCTCCTCACGTGGCCCAAAAAGGTCTGCCTGGGGAGGAGAGGGAAGTTCACCTTGAGCTGAAACTACTGGCGGACGTGGGCATTATTGGCTTTCCCAATGCCGGAAAGTCCACCTTGATTTCTGTGATCTCTGCAGCCAAGCCTAAAATTGCAGACTACCCTTTCACGACCCTTGTGCCCAATCTCGGGGTCGTAAAATACAGCGATGACAAGAACTTTGTGGTGGCAGATATTCCAGGGCTTATTCCTGGGGCTCACCAAGGGGTAGGGCTTGGGATACAGTTTTTGCGCCATGTGGAAAGAACTCAACTTTTTATCCACCTGATTGATGGAAGCCCGATGGCCCCCCAGGACCCCCTGTTGGCTTTTGATGAGATTAACAAAGAATTGGAACTCTACGATCAGGCCCATCAAGACCAGGAGGACTTCCGTCCACTGATGGAACATCCTCAGCTGGTGGTTATCAGCAAACTGGATGCCATGGACCAAGAGCGACAAACTGAGATTGCAGAGAGTTTTCAAGAGCGGGGGCTAAGTCCCCTGTTTATTTCAGCGGTGGCAAGAACCAACATCAAGGAGTTGATCCATGCCATGGGCCAAAAGCTCTTTGGTCTAGAGCGAGGCTTACAGGGGCCTCAGGAAGAGAGTGTGTAAAATGATAGGAATTTTTGGTGGGTCCTTTGATCCCCTTCACCGCGGTCATATCAATAGTATGCTGTCTGTTGGACATGCCCTGAATCTCAGTCAGGTTATTTGTATTCCCGCTCATCAAACACCCAATCGACCGATGACTGAGGGGCCAACCCCTGCAGAGCGCCTAGAGATGACAAAAGAGGGCCTAAAACCTCAAAGTTACTTGATCACTGTGGATGACCGTGAGGTGAGAAGGGGTGGGATCAGCTATACGGTGGACACGCTTGAGTCGCTACGCCAAGACTATCCCGACGAGGAGCTGTTTTTAATTATCGGGATGGATCAATTTGTGAACTTCTCCCAGTGGAGGGATTATGAGAAAATTCTCAAGCTCACTCATCTTGCCGTCACCAGCAGGCCTGACTTTGAGTTTCCTCAAGGCCTGGAAGATTTGCCGGTAGATTTACAGGACAAAGTGGATGTCTTTGATGGCAAGGAGGCCCTTTTGCACAATGGCTCTAAGATCGTCTTTGTGCAGTTGCAGGACGTGGCTGTCTCTGCCACAGAGATTCGCCGTCGATACCGGCAAAACCTGCCCACGGCCAAGTTTGTCACTCCAGAGGTAGATGCCTATATCCGGGAAAAAGGCCTTTACCAGGCCGGACAGAGCAAGGTGGATAACTTTGAGAACTTCACGCAATTTTGCATGGCTGTGCTTGAGAACAGAAACGGGATCAATATTCAGGGCTTTGATTTGCGCGAGGCTCAATCACTGAGCGAATACACCCTGGTCTGTTCTGGAACGAGTACGCGTCATGCAAGCTCCTTGGCAGAGGCCGTGATCAAGGCCGTTAAGGAGGAGTACGGGCTCTGGCCCCTGAATGTGGAGGGGCAAAAAGAGGGGCGCTGGGTGGTGATAGATTATGGCTCACTCATCGTACATGTGTTCTATGATTTTGTGCGCCTTGAGTATCGGCTCGAGGAGCTATGGCAGGCCCAAAAGGGAGTCAAAGCCTTAACTTTTCAGTCGCCTTTGCCACAGAGCTCTGTTATAACGCAGCGATGAAAAACCTTCTGCCCCTGCTTATTTTAGCGGTCTGGCTGGTGCCAGGATTGATCTCTGGGGGGGGCGTGCGCGAGGAGCAAGAGTCCTTGGACAGGGCTCAGATTAAGGCTTTAAAGCCTCTTGAGGCCGTCCTCAATCGCTATCGCAGTCAAGTGCCTGTACAGATCCAAGTGGAAAAGCAGGTTCACCAGGCACTTCTTGGGCGTAGCCAAACCAGCAGTGGCACTCTGACCCTGGGTGAGCAGCGGTTGAGACTGGAGATGGGGGCCCCCGACCAGAGCCTTCTCATCCATGATGGAGACTACCTTTGGATGGTCAGTACTATTGAGGGGTTTTCAGGACCCATCACTCAGGTGGCCAAAATTAGCCCCAGAAAGCTGGGCCCTTCGGCCACTCTGATCTCAGCAGTGTTTGAGCGTCCAAGGCTTTGGGAGGAGTTTAGGTTAGTTGAGCAGTCAGATTTGGAGGGTGGTGTTAAATCTTTTCAGCTGCGCCCCAAAGCGCCCATGGATGTCTCAGAAATTCAAATTGTTATAGATCCCAAATCCCGTTTAGTGACTCAGTTGAGTTACAAAGACGATTTAGAGAATGAAACTCGCTATAACTTTAAAAGGGCTCAGTTTTCCGCCAAAATCAAAGAGGGTACTTTTACATTTGTCCCTCCTGAAGGGGCGGAAGTCACAGAGTATTGATTTACTATGAACAAAGTGCATTTTGTCAGTTTGGGTTGCCCAAAAAACCTTGTCGACACGGAGATAATGCTCGGCTCCCTGATGAAGGAGGGCTATGAGGTTGTAGAGCAGCCAGACGAAGCCGACACGGTGATAGTCAATACCTGTGGTTTTATTGAGGAGTCCAAGAAAGAGTCGATAGATAAAGTTTTGGAAATGGCAGAGTTTAAGAGCACAGGCCAGCTGCAAAAGCTGGTTGTGGCAGGCTGTTTGACCCAGCGCTATCAAGATGAGTTGGTCGAAGGGCTGCCAGAGGCGGACCTCTTTGTGGGTTCTGGAGAGTTTCAAAATATTGCCCGCATTCTTAAGGACTCAAAAGAGGGATCGAAGGAAAAAAAATTCTACCACTTGCCCACCTATCTTCAGGAAGAGACCTCTCCCAGGGTGAACTCCCAACCTGGATTTAGAGCCTATTTAAAAATCTCTGAGGGCTGTAAAAAACGCTGCGCCTTTTGTGCCATTCCCCTTATTCGTGGGAATTTGCAGTCCCGAAAACTTAAAAATATTTTAAGTGAAGCCAAGCTCTTGGTGGCAGGAGGAGTCAAGGAGCTGATTGTGATCTCCCATGACTTTACGGATTTTGGCTGGGATCTAAAGAAAAAAGATGCCACAGCCACAGAGTCTCCTTATGAACTTCTTAAAACTCTTGCAGATGAATCTGGTGCCGACTGGATACGGGTGCTTTACCTCTATCCTGATGGAGTGACGCCAGAGCTGGTGGAGTTGATTCGCAGCAGGGACAATTTGGTGAAGTACTTTGATATGCCCCTGCAGCACATCAACAACGAGATGTTAAAAAAGATGAATCGGCGTATGACAAGAGCTGAGGTTGAGGCAGTGCTTGAGAATATCCGCTCAAAAATCCCCAATGCTGTCATTCGCACCCAATTTATCGTCGGCTTCCCCGGAGAGACTGAAGAGCAGTTTCAAGAGCTCTTGGAGTTTGTGGCTCGTCAGCGCTTTGATAGAGTGGGTTGCTTTATGTACAGTCAAGAGGAGGGGACCAAGGCTGGACAGATGTCAGATCAAGTGGATGAGGCCACTAAGCAGCGCAGGCAGGACCAGCTCATGGAGCTGCAGCGCCAGATCAGCGCAGAAAGGCAAGCCGAGCTTGTGGGCCAGGTTGTGCCTGTTCTTATAGAGGGATTGAGTGAAGAGACCGAGCTCCTTCTCCAGGGAAGAAACTCTCAGCAAGCTCCAGACATCGATGGAGTCACCTATATCAATGCCGGGCAGGCCGATGTGGGGCAGATTGTTCCGGTTCGTATCACAGCCCACCACGACTATGATCTAGTTGGTGAGATTATTGACATTGGTCGTTAATCGAGGTCTCATTAAACAGAGGAGGGGTTGTATGTCAGGGGGATTTGTAATGCTCTTTGTCTATTCTGTGGTCATTCTCTTTGTAGTGAATGTTCTTGTGAACTGATTCCTACTGGGCGTAATTGTAAATGGCGCGGTAGTTTCTGCCGATCTCTTCGAGATCCATCCCGTAGCCGATCACAAACCTATCATCTATAGTTCTGCCCACATAGTCGGGTTTGATCGGCAACTCCCTACGGGCGGGCTTATCCAAAAGGGTAACCACCTTGAGTGAGGCCGGGGAGGAAGCCAGTATTCGAGTCTTTAAAAAGCTCAAGGTTCTACCAGCATCGATGATTTCTTCCACAACGAGTACGTGTTGTCCCGTGATATTCACTGTTATGTCTTGAAGAATTCTCACCCCCTCCCCTTTTGGTGAGGTCAAGTGAACAAAGTCATGGGTTTGAGGAAGGCTTAGTTTTCTTGTTAGGTCAGAGAAAAATGGCACGGAACCCTTTAGCGGGCAAATGACCACCAAATCCTTGCCCCTGTAGTCCTGTTCAATTTCTTGGGCCAGCTGCGAGACCATTTCATCAATTTCTTCAGCTGTGATAAATGGAACCATTCCTGCATGAGACTGTGTCATAGGTTTTAACCTCTCTCCTCTAGGGTCATGAGGGATGTCCCTCAGACATTAAAGTCACTTCGATGGATTGAGCTTGCCTGAGTAGCCTTATTGCCTCTGGATGTTGGGAGTCCTGCTCCAGAACGGCTTCCCACTGATCAATGGCCTCAGGAATTTCGCCGTTCTCATAAAAAGCCTGTCCCAGCTTGATTTGTGCATTGAGAAACTGGGGGGCCTCTTTGACCAGATCTCGGAGTTCCTCTATGGCCTGCTGAGGGTCACCCATGCGCATATGGCATTCGGCAATCTTCATAGTGATCTCAGCCTTTCTTTGGGATAGTGCTAAAGATCTTTGGTACTGCTCTAGGGCCTCGGGGAAACGCTTATACTGAAAGTACAGCTCTCCCAGCTCGTCATGCTTGATGGAGAGTTTTTCGTTGATGTAGGGATCCTCTTGGGAGGACTTCCTTTTCAGCATAACCTGGGCTTCTTCAAAGACCTTACGTCCTTCTTCATAGCGACCCAAATCATTGAGGATAATGCTTAGACCCACACTGGCGTCGGTGAAAGAGGGGTCTATTTCCAAGGCTCTGCGGAAGGAGCGAATGGCTTTGTTGAACTTACCCTGATCGTAGTACATGGTTCCCAACATATGGAAGATCTCTGGGTGCTTGAAGTTCTGAAGGATCAATTGGTTCAAAATGGGCTCAGCTGCAGAATAACGAGAATCGCGAAAGTGCTCTCGAGCTCTCTCAAGAAGTTCATTATTTAGACCTACGTCCAAGTTTTTCATAAACTCAACTCCGTCTGGCGAGCTCTTGCTGAGCTTGATAGGTCTCCGGGGCCTCCGGGAACTGGTGACTTAAAATTTTCAGGTAGTAGTCTGCCTTTTCATAGTCCTGAATCCGGTGTGCACTCACGGCAGCTCCATACAGTGCTTTCAAGTCAAAGCCCAGGTCCTGATGTTGTCGCCAAAGCCGCTCAAATCTTCCAAGCGCACTCTGGTAGCGTCGACGTATAAAATAAAAGTGAGCGATATAGTGCTCTTTTTCAGCCAACATTTTCTCCAGTTCAGTGTGTTTGGCCTTAGCCTGTTCCACATACTCGCTTTGAGGAAAGGAGCGTTGGACCTCTGAGAAAAAGAGCATGGCCTGGCTTGCTAGTGACAGATCCCGGTCAATGGTTGAGGGGAGTTGGTTGAAGTAGGACATGCCCAGTTGGAAGGTCACATAATCGATGCGGGGATGGCGGGGGTGAAGCTCTTTAAAGACTTGATAGGCGGCTTGGGCCTCGGCAAAGCTCTTCCTAGCGAAGTGAATATCAGCCACGCGCAGTCGAGCTTCCACGGCCAAACGGCTGTAGGGGTGCCTGTTTCGAACATCGTTAAACTGGTTAATGGCTTCCTCAAAGCGACCATCGGATTGATATTTTTCAGCAAGTGCGAAGCTGCCTTCGGCGGTAGAAGTGTCAAAGCGTTGAGTGGAAGCGCAGGCTGAAAGCAGGCTGAAGAGCATCAGTAGAGCCAAATACCTGAAAATTTTCATAGAGGGAGTCTACTGGCCGGCCCCTGGAAAAGTCAATATTGTCACGGAGTGAAGTGCCCTCGTCCAGAGGTCAAAAATAAGTGATCTTGATGGACCCAGCCCGTCATCCCGCCCGGGAAGGTGACCTGAGCCCAGTCGCCTTGGGACTGGCGGACAAGCACCTCCATGCCCTCGTTCAGCAGGAGTAGATCGGAGCTCTCTGCAACTGGAGCGCTGAGCAGAGGGACGCGGTCTGAAACTAAAGTGGCTCGGGGTGTCTGATAATCGTAGATTTTTAGGGCCAACAACAGTCCAAGAACTGCTCCCAACCCACCGACGAAGATAAGTGGCAAAGAGAGCCGGGGCAGGGGGAGCTCGTGCTCAACAGCCTCCTGGTAGCGACTAAAAAAACGCAACCACAGTCCCCCACCTAGAGCCAAGCTCAAGGCAAACCAGCCCATGAGTCCCCCTAAGCTAAAATAGGTCAAGACCCTCCCGCGGAAGCTCTCCCAAGTGGAGGGACTTGATATCCCAAGCCGCCCTGTCATTTGCTCCTGGGCATAGCGGAGAGCTCGTCGCGCAGGAGAGAATAAAGGGGAGATATATAGCGCTCTGCGCCAGGCAGCCAAAGCATAGCCCTTGTGGCCGAGCTCGAACTCAACGAGTCCCCAATTGTAGAGAGCAAACCTATTTTTGGGATCCTGTTGAGCCAACTTTTTGAACTGGTCTCTGGCCTGATGCAAATCCCCCGACTGGTAGCTACGAATGCTCGCTTGGTAGAGTTCCTCGGGCAAAGCACTCAGAGGGCTATCGGCCTGGGCTAAAGAACCCAAAGAGAGACTGATAAAAAAAACGAAACCCCAGACTCTGTGCACCATAGATGTTGAGTTTATGTAAGGTGGGCCTTGCTGTCTAGCATTTCATATTCAGTCGACAGCTCGACTTGTCTAGTCTGATCCGAGTGGGTTAGATTGTGAGAACTTCACAAAAGGAGTTGAATGAATGAAACTGTCTGGCCATCAACTGAAAGATTCTGCAGATATTGCCAAACTGATTACCGAACTCGCGGAAAAAGCAAAATCCTATCATAGTCAGGTGGACAACGTGCGACCTGTGCAACCGGCCCATGTGGGGCGACTCAACAACTTGGTGGATCAAGTCCACAGTGGTCGCGGCAGGCCCCTCTTTTACCCCTATGTGGGCACGGGAGCTGGGCAAGGAGTCTATGTTGAGCTTGAGGATGGCTCAATTAAGATGGATCTTATCAATGGGATAGGAATTCATATTTTAGGTCATGGAGACGAGCGCGTGATGGCAGCTTCACTTCGCGGGGCTCTGTCTGACATCGTCATGCAGGGAAATTTGCAGCCCAATCTCGAATACATTGAGTTTACAAACAAAATGGTGGAGCTGGCCTCAAGGGGCAGTCGTCTGCGCCACGCTTGGTTGGCAACCTGTGGGACAATGGCCAATGAAAACGCTCTCAAGATATGTCGGCAAAAAGTCACTCCGGCACGCAAGATTGTCGCCATGTCCAATGCCTTTGCCGGACGCTCGACCATGATGGCAGAGGTGACAGACAATCCGGCTTTTAAAGAGGGCTTGCCTGAGTATCACGAAGTCTTAAGGCTACCTTTTTATGATAAAAGGGATCCCCAGAGCGCCCAGCGAGCCCTTGAAAAACTGCGCTCTTACATTGAACAAAACCCCAAGGACATCTGTTGCTTTACCTTTGAACCCATGCAGGGAGAAGGTGGCTACAAAGTGGCTCCTCGGGAGTATTTTTTACCCCTTCTTGAGCTCTGTCAAAAAACTAAAATTCCAGTTTGGGCCGACGAGGTTCAGACCTTTTGCCGAACAGGACAGTTCTTTGCCTATGAGAAGCTGGGCATTGGCGAATTTATTGATGTCTGCACGGTGGCAAAAACTGCGCAGAATGGGGTGACCCTTTACACGGAGGAGTTCAATCCCAAGCCGGGTCTCATAGCAGGGACATTCTCGGGCTCTTCGGTGTCTTTGGCGGCGGGCTTAGAAGTCTTAAAAATTTTGGACGAGGGCTCCTTTATGGGAGCTGGTGGCCATATCGAGAAAATTCACCAAAACTTTATAGCCATGCTCAACCGTCTCAATGAGTCGGGGCCCACAAAGGGCCTTTTGCAAGACGCTGAGGGTTTGGGTTTGATGGTTGCAGTCACCCCCTTTGACGGCTCGAAGGAGAAGCAGCTTGAGCTGTTAAAAAAATTATTTGCCAACGGGCTGATGGCCTTTGGCTGTGGCAGAGACCCCTACCGTCTGAGATTTTTGCTACCGGCTGTGACCACCGAGCAAGACATTGAGAGGGCGGGTCGTATACTGGAGCAGTCAGTGAAGGAGTTGACTTGAATTTTGTTGAGTCCTGTCGTCGCCTGATCGCACTTGAAAGCACACCCCAGCACGGCAATAAAGAGGTGGCCGAGGCCGTGGCTAAGATGGCCCAGGAGGCAGGGCTGTTGGTGGAGCTTCAGCAGGAGACCTTAAAAGGCATTGAGCAATGCAATGTGATCCTTCGCAGTCCAAGCTGTGAATCGATGAGGGGCTCCCACAAAGAGCTTCTCCTGCAAACCCATCTCGATACGGCCGATGCAGGTAGCTTTGCTCTATGGACTCAGACGGAGTGCAACCCCTTTAATGCCAGCATCTATGGCGATGAGCTCTATGGTCTTGGAGCGGCTGATACAAAGTTGGATATTCTATGCAAGATGGAGGCTTTAAAGAGCTTGGCCCATGAGCCCTTGAAAAAGCCTGTGGTGGTGGCCGGGACCTTTGGTGCCCATTCGGGTATGATGGGGGCTGCCAAGCTCCTTCGCCGCAAGAAAGTGGATCCGGATCTGGTTTTGGTGGGAGAGCCTACGGACTTTCAACTGATGACTCAGGGGATGGGCTTGGCCGTCGTGGAGATCTCCCTGCCCTTTTCGGATCAGGAGATTGATTACCGACGCAATCACGACTTAATTGAAAGTAGCTCCAGTCAGAGCCGCATTTTTCATGGAAAGCCCGCCCACGGCAGCGTGCCCAGTATGGGTGACAATGCCATCTTTAAGATGGTGGACTATTTAGCGCAGCTGCCGGACAGTCTTGTGGTCATGGATGTGGATGGTGGTCTTAGCTACAACACTGTGCCTGCGTCTGCTGTACTGGAGATAGATATAGTGGAAGGCGGCATTGCTGATCCCATTTCAACAAAGATCTGCCACATTGTCAGGGAGTTGCGCAATCTCGAGCTTGATTTTTTAAGTTTTTGTGACGAGGCCTTTAATCCTCCTCACCCCACTATGAATGTTGGTACTATTAGAACCAGTGAGGACCAGGTTCAGATCACAGGAAGTTGTCGTATTTTGCCTTCAATGGGACAGCAGGTCTATGACAGTTGGATGGAGCGTCTGAATGGCATCTGCAGTTCGCAGGGAGCGAAGTTTCGCGTGACCGACTATAAGCCACCCTTTTTTACTTCCACAGAGCTGGCTTTTGTCAATTTCTGTGGGGATATTTTGCGAGAAATGAATTTGCCGTCAAAAGTGGGGGCGATGTCTGCGGCCAGTGAGGCCAGCGTTTTTCATAAGCTGGGGGTGTCCTGTTTGGCCTTCGGGCCCGGTAAGAGTGCAGGCAATTCTCACGAACCCAACGAGAGCATTTCAATTTCAAGCCTGATGCAGGCCACAGAGTTTTATCGCAAGCTTATACAGAGGGTGTGTTTATGAGCTTTATTGTCCGGCCCGCAAGACGTGATGATCTGGGAGATCTTCTTGATTTGGCCAAACAGTTCACTTTACTGAACTTGCCAGCAGATAAAACCTTGCTGGCAAAAAAAATTGAGCTCAGTCAAAGTTCTTTTGCCGGAGAGCTTTCAAGGGCAGAGGCGGAGTACCTGCTTGTGGTGGAGGACCTCGAAGATCAAAGAGTGGCGGGGACTAGCAGCATTATTGCAAAGAGTGGAACTCCAAACTCACCCAACTTCAGCTTTAAAGTGCTCAAGAGAGAGAGGTTTTCTAAGGAGCTCGGAGTCGGCTTCATTCACCAAATTTTACGTTTACATGAAAACACCGATGGCCCCACAGAAGTGGGAGGTTTGGTCATTGACAAATCTTACCGTGGCCGTCCAGAAAAGCTGGGACGTCTGATTAGTCTGGCCAGATTTATCTACATAGGAATGTATACAGAGAGATTTGAAGACCAGTTGCATGCAGAGATGGCGCCACCCTTGACCGATGAAGGCCGGAGCGAGTTTTGGGAAGCCCTGGGGAGACGTTTTACCGGAATGCCCTACAAAGAGGCAGATGCCATCAGTCAGCAGAACAACAAGTTTATCAAGTCACTCTTTCCTGAAGAGGACATATATCTCTGTCTCTTGGACTCCAAAGCTCGCTTGGTTTTGGGCCGAGTGGGGGAGGAGACTCAGGCGGCCTTGCACCTTCTCAATAGCTTAGGCTTTCGCTATAAAGACGAAGTGGATCCCTTTGACGGAGGTCCTCACTTGGGGGTTGCTACCAAGGAAGTGAGCTTGATCAAGCAGGGAAGGTACTTTGTTCCCAAGCCAAAGTCCCAGGCCAGCGGCAAGGCAGAGATGGACTTTTTAGGTTCGGCCTTAGTGGGTTTATGTCGTGAGGAGGACTTTCGCTGCATTGTCAGCTCGTTTAAACTGTCGGGGGATGACCTCTATTTGCCAGAGATCAGTTGGTCAAGTTTGGGCCTAGAGCCGGGTGAAGAGGTATTTTTCTCTCCGTTGGCCATCAAAGGAAAAAGCATTCAGAGAAATACAAAGAGAAAGGAAGTTGATCATGGGGCAGTTTGAAAGACGAGAAAGTCTTGAGTTTTTGGGAGACTATTTTCAGGGGCAGTTTGTTCGAGCCAATGATCCAGATGGAGAGTGGGAGGTGGGCAGCCCCGGCGACTTGAAGGATAGAGTGCTCAATGCCCAATACTGTTACAATCATATTGATTCGGCCTGTTTATCGGCTCGCGCCGCCTATTTGTCTTGGGCAAGACTAGGTGTTGAGGGGCGGAGGGCCTACCTTATGCGGCTCAAAGAGATGTACTCCACGCACTCAGAGGAACTGGCAGAGTTGATTTCTCGTGAGACCGGAAAGCCTCTCTGGGAGTCGCGCACCGAGGCCAAGGCGATGATTGGAAAAATCGACATCACCCTCAGTCACTCTCTGAAGTTGATTGAAGAGGAGAAGGTAGAAAATGCTCTTCCAGGAGTGGATGGCTATATTAGACACAAGCCTCGGGGAGTCATGGCTGTGGTAGGGCCTTTTAACTTTCCAGGTCATTTGGCAAACGGACATATCATTCCAGCCTTGATTGCTGGAAACACCGTCGTCTTTAAGCCCTCTGACAAGACACCTGCTGTGGGCCAGTGGATGGCCCAGATGTTTCATAAAGCCGAATTTCCTCCAGGAGTGTTCAACCTACTTCAGGGTCAGGCAGAAACAGGAAAGCGGCTTTGTGTCAATCACTATGTAGATGGAATTTTATTTACTGGATCTTATGAGGTTGGACTCAAGATTCAACAAGACACACTTCATCACCATTGGAAGATCCTGGCTCTTGAGATGGGCGGAAAAAACTGCACGGTGGTTTGGGAAGATGCCGATCTTGACAAAGCTGTTTATGAGACCTTGATTGGAGCCTTTTTGACCACGGGACAGAGATGCTCCTGCACGAGCAAGGTGATTGTGCATGAGAAGGTGGCGGAACAGTTTACGGATCGATTTTATCAGGCCGCCAAAAAAATCGCCATTGGACATTGGTCAGATGAAAATGTCTTTATGGGGCCCTTGATCAGCGCTGAGGCCGTGGAAAAGTATCTTCGCTTCCAGGAGATTGCAAAGCGAGAAGGGGCTGAGAGCCTGATGCGGGGAAAGGTGTTGGATTTGGATCAGGATGGCTATTATGTCACTCCCAGCATCAATCTAGTGGACAAATTCAACCCTCAATCGGTCTATCAGAAGAGTGAGATTTTTGGGCCCAACGTGGCCATCCAGAAAGTCAGCGACTTTGATGAGGCCCTTATGATCAACAACTCAACGGGCTTTGGATTGGTTATGGCCCTATTTACAAGAGACCGAGCGCTTTATGAGAGAGCCCTCATTGAGGCCCGAGTGGGATTGCTCAATTGGAATAGGACAACCAATGGAGCGAGTTCGCGACTGCCTTTTGGTGGGATGGGCAAGTCTGGCAATGACCGGCCTTCGGCTCACTATGCAATACAATACTGTGCAGTTCCTGTTGCCAGCCTTGAAGACAGCCCCGAGTATTTGGCCCAACAGACGTTTCCTGGTTTGGAGTACTCACCGCAAAAATGAGAAATCTAATAATAACCGTTATTGTCGTGTTTTTTTTAGGCCTGCTGACAGTGGGACTCGTATCGGTAAGGTTTTGGCTAGGAGTGCCCGGTCAGGCTCAGCAGGAGAGGATCTTCGAGGTCGCTCCGGGCTCATCTTTTAAAGCTATTGCTGAAAGGCTTGAGGCTGAGGGTTTAGTGGAAAGTGCCTTTAAACTCAGAATTTTAGGGCGACTCACAGGCTACGACAGTCGGGCCAAAGTGGGCGAGTACAGCTTGAATATGGGTATGCGACCGATGGAGATATTGCAGGTCATTGCCTCGGGGCGGAGCCTGGGTTACCCCCTCACCGTGACAGAGGGGATGAATATTTTAGATATCGCCATTGAGCTTGAGTCTAGGGGCTTTGGCAGTCGCCAGGAATTTTTAAATCTCGTCAGAGACCAGGACTTTGTAGAGAGGCTGCTAGGGGAAAGGCTCTACAGTCTAGAGGGCTATCTCTTTCCCGAGACTTACATGGTCACCCGATATATGGGCATGAAGGATATTGTGGAGGTGATGGTTGCAAGGTTTATACGGGTCTGGGAGTCCATGCAAGACGAAGCACTGGCCAAGGGCATGAGCCGCCATGAGGTGGTGATTTTTGCAAGTCTGATAGAGAAAGAAACGGGCGCGCCCTGGGAAAGGCCGATTATTTCATCGGTGTTTCACAATCGTCTGAATAAAAACATGCGCCTGCAGAGTGATCCGACCATTTTATATGGGATGTTTGACGAAACTGATGAAATGCCCAGGCGGATTCGTCGCGTGGATATTCGCCGCCCCAATCGCTTTAACACCTATACAGTCAACGGATTGCCTTTTGGTCCTGTAGCCAACCCGGGAAGAGAGTCGCTACTGGCTGTGCTCAGGCCTCAAGAAACGGATTATTTGTTTTTTGTCAGTCAGAACGACGGCACCCACATTTTTTCTCGAACCTATGATGAGCATCGAAGGGCCGTGCAGCGCTATCAAGTTGACCCTAAGGCTCGCGAGGGGCGGTCCTGGCGAGAGCTCAGTGAGAGGCTTCAACGGGAGAGCTTAGGCGAAGAAGAAGGCGAAGAAGGCGACAACTAAGGTTGAAGATCTAATCTAACCAGAAGGGAAACTTCAACCCCTGGGCTCAGGGTGATTTTGGAGCGAATTTCATAGTGGGGCTCTTGGCCTCGATCGGTGGCCCTGAAGTATTTCACTTCAGGGTTGGAGGAGGGGTCGTAGAGCTGAGAGGGGTGGTCAAAGCCCTCATTGCTGACTCTGGAAAAAAAACTCTGCAGATCCCCGTCCAAGCCTAAGAATCCATATTCTGCGAGCTCCAGGTCCAGAAACTGCCCGTCTTCAGTAAACACCATCTCTCTGACACCCAGAAGGGCCACAGAGGGCTGCTCCATTCCGGGTTTAAAGCCACTCACACAGCGACCTGTCGGAAGCCTGGAAGAGGAGGCTGAGGCCAAATCAGAGTCAGTGATATTTCTGTAGTGAACCATGATTTGATTGTTCTGATCGTGATAAAAGACATCGGCGGAGCGCAAGAGATAGCTCCCTGCAGGCAGTAGATCTTGTGGATCGATATCTCCATTTTGTGCTTCCAACTCCACTTTGCTAAAGGATGAGCCATTGGGGTCGCTGGCTGGATTGAGGGAGATGGGGTTGTGATCAGGAGCACAGCGCAGGCCTCGGTAGTTGACAGTGCCTCCCCGATCGCAGGCCACAAGGCCCAAAAAAGAGGTGAAAAAAAACAGCAGGGCCAGGCTCTGTAGGGGATTCGAAACAACTTTCACAGCAACTCCTTAGAAGTCTTTTAAAGGCATTTTAATACTACGCGTTACTTAAGAAGTCAAGGTCGAGACAATAGCTTTAGAGGGCCTCCTGGCGGAGAGGCTCAAAAACCTCCAACTCCTTATTGTAGCGAAAGATATTGAGGTGAGCCGAGAGGCGCTCATCAAAGGTAGGGGCAATGATCTCCAGTTGGCCATCTCCATTGACATCATCTAGGGCCAGGTTCACTGCCTGACCGCGAAAATCAAAATAGCCATCTCGGATGTCCGGCAACCGCACCTGGTCCAGAAGCCGCGAGTGGCCAAGGTTGTTCTCATCCCTCAGATATATTTCCAGAAACAGCCCCCGCGGAGAGCTGATTTTGAGGACCTCATAGAGTTGGCCGTCTCGCAAAATATCGGCCGTGACCGAAGACAAAATCCTTCTCTCCGGCTCGGACAGAATTCGATCTCGCGCCTGCTCTCGAAGGCCCGGATGCAAAACGATAGCCAAACTGGCCAGGCAAAAGATGGCCAACAAACCAAGTGGTAAGTTCCTCAGCTGAAAGATTGTCTTCATTGAGTAAAGTATCCTGTCGTGGTTGAGATTATATTTTATGTCTAAAATTATTTTTATAGAGCTGGGTTTTTAAGGCAAGCCCAGACTCGTCAAAAGGTTTTGGACCTCGGAGGGCCAAGGGGAGGAAAAATGCAGCCTCTGTCCAGTTTTGGGATGAGTGAGGCCAAGTTCAGCGGCATGAAGGGCCAATCGGTTGAAGTCGGCTAAGTCTTGGCGCAGCTGTTTGGATTTCAGGCTCTTAGCCCGTTGGACTCCCCCGTAGAGAGAGTCCCCCAGGATGGGGTGACCCATCTCGGACAGATGAATGCGGATTTGATGGGTTCGACCGGTCTCCAGTTGGCACTGAATTAAACTGACCCCCTGTGGACTCACCTTTAGGGTTTTATAATGGGTGATGGCCAATTTTCCTGAAGAGCCAGAGCAGAACTTCTTTCTTTGGGTGGGGTGTCTTGTGAGCAGGGATTCTCTTCGTCCCGAGGAGGGACGAGGTTCACCAACAACCAGCGCATAGTAAAGGCGATGAATGCTACGACTTTTGAACTGACTGACAAGACTGTCCTGAGCCCTGTCGTTTTTAGCGACCACCAGCACCCCGCTGGTGTCCTTGTCTAGGCGATGAACAATTCCTGGCCGCTGTTCTGCAAAGCCCATGGACAGGTCCTTCACTTGGTGAATCAGAGCATTGACCAAGGTGTCCGACCAGTGGCCAGCAGCCGGGTGCACAACAAGTCCTGCAGGTTTGTTGACCACCAAGATATCGGAGTCTTCAAACAGGATCTCCAAATCCATCTCAAGGGCCTCAAGTTGGCTGGGCTGAGGGGTGGGCAGGTGAACATAAAACCGGTCTGTGCTTTGGACCTTGTAGGAGGCTTTCAGGGCAGTGTTCGGCTCAGAGTCAGCCCACTCGACACGGCCTTGCTCTATCAACTCAGCCGCTCGACTCCGCGAAGGGATCTCTGGATGAGCGGCCAGGGCCTTGTCTAGCCTTTCCCCCTCTTTGAGGTTTTCAACGAATATTTTCTTTGAGGTCAATTCTTGTACTTCTTAAAGTTCTTCATATAGGAGTCAGCAACGATTTTCTCATCTAGACCAAAAATTCTTGCGACCTGGACAACAAAGCCACGGGTAAAGACGGCAGCCGGGAGAGCCTCGTAATCGTCCACCTCAAGAGCTGTCATATAGGGGCGTCCAATTCGAGTCTCATCACAGAGCTGGTCCAGGGAAATTTTCTTGTACTCTCGAACTCGCTTTAAAACGGCTCCGTTAAAATCCCTGATCTGACGCAGTTCTTGTTCAAACTGAGGATCGACCAAGTAGGTGCTTAACCTGGTTCGCGCATAGCCTTCGGGTAGATCTTTTTTAGGAGGGGTAACGGGTTGGCTTTCAAGCATTTCGGGGCTGGGCTCTGGAAAGTCAGGCAATTCATTGAGTGTTTGCTCCCGGGCCAATTGATCATCATAGGCCTTGCGACGCTCTGGATGACCCAAAACGGTGTAGGCCTCCTCCACAAGCCTTAAGAGCTCTTTGGCCTCCTCGGGAGTGAACATGGTGTAAAGGGCCGGGCTGTCTGGCGAATAGGCCAGGCGAGCCCGCTGATAGGCTCTGTGAATCTCTTGAGGGGGAGCCTGAGGCGACACCTCCAAGATATCGTAGTAGCTTTGGCTGTGAATTGCTAAGTTCTTCATATCACCCTAACGTAACCACTCCCTATAGTATTACACAACCGCGCGTTTAAAAGGAACATTTGCAAACTGTCTAGAGATGGTCGTCAGCTGAGTGTAGAGGCGACTATGAGGGTACTCCAGAAGGACGGGCCGCCTCTTTCTTAGCGCCTGCCATACCGCGTTATCATAGTCAAGGCTCCCTAGAAGGTTGGCACTGACCCCAAAGTACTTATTGCAAACGGTTTTAATAGAGGGGCCTAAGTTGGCATCGTTTTGGCTCCGAGCCTGGTTGAGGACAATCTCAAAACTCAAATCCCGCATGACCTTTTTTAGTTGTAAGCCCCGTTCAGGCTCCTTCAATAGAACCATTTGTAAGAGATCCGCTGGGGTGCGAATTCCAAGCTCCTGCCTTTTAGCCATGAGCTGACCAAGTAGTCCTCCTAGGCGGAGCTGTTTTTCATGGCGTTTGAGCTTGCGGTAAAAGGCGGCCTTCATAAAACCATAGGCGTTTTCCATGCTCGAGGGCTCTGGCGTCATAACGATCACCTGTCTTGAGGCCATGAGGAAAAAATCCAAGGTTGTATCATGGGCTCCCGCACTCAAATCGAGGACAATAAAGTCAGCAGGGGTGTTGTAAAGGGCCGACATCAGCCGCCCCTTTTGTCCTTCTTGAAGAGTGGATACATTCAGCTGTTCAGAGGCCCCGCTGACAAAGCGCAAATGGGGGAAGGGAGTGGGACTGATCACATCTTGGAACTTGAGTTCAGGCTGCAGAAGATACTCGTTGATGCCCTTTTGAGTGGGGCCCTGTCCTAGATAGGTGTGAAGGTTGGCCGAGCCTAAATCCAAATCTACAAGAACTGTATCAAATCCGCGGTGGGCCAGAAGCAGAGCAAGGCTTGAGCTGACAAAGGATTTTCCGACACCTCCTTTGCCGCCGCCAACGGCGATCAACACGGACTGAGGCTCTCGCTGTCCGCGCAGATAGCTAAAATCAAATTGTTGCTCTGTCTTTGTCACTTCAAGTTCCCTAACTTACAGTGGTTTTCAACTTCTCTTCGGGTTCTGACGCGCGTATGTAAAGAGGTTTTATATCTGTCCAAGGTCTAGATTTTCCATAAGCCAAAGCCCACTGGGCCAAAGCAGAGGCCTGAGGAGAGTCACTGATCTCAGGCCGGCGAAGGATTTTCAGTGGCAAATCTGCAGGAAAACTCTCCTGATAGGCTTCAAAGCCATTGCCCAAACACAGGTAGCGAGATTCCGGCAACAGGGCAGGCAGGTCTCTGGGACTGACAGCCTGGGGGGAAAGGATTTCCAGCAGAGGGTGGGTCCCATTTTTCATATCTATTCCATAGATGGCTGCGTAGAGTTTGTTTCTAAAGGCATTGGTCAGGCACAGGATATGTCGGATCTCTGTTTGCGCCTTTAAGAACTCCAGTCCATTGAAAGCCAAGATCTCTAAAGAATTAAGGCCAATGATAGGCAAATCAAGGCTGTAGCCAAGGCTTCTTGCAAAGTTGACCCCTACGCGAATGCCCGTGAAACTTCCTGGGCCAAGACCAAGGGCCACAGCTGTGAGATCCTTCACTGACAGTCCGGCAGACTTTAGCAGAAGTTCGACTTCCTGAGTGATGATATCGCTGTGGGAGCTGGATTCATTCCAACTGCGTTCAGCCAACAAACAACAGGCCTCAGCAGCTGTCTTCTGCTGGACTAAGGCCAAGCCACCCTGGGGCGAGCTAGTGTCCAGGGCCAAAAGACAAAGTGGGTCCTTCATCACCAGCCAGCCGAACTAAACCAATTGGTAATGTCGTTGAATAGAGAAAAAATCAACAGACCCATCAAGATCAACAGACCGACCGTTTGGGCGACTTCCATTTTTTTAAGACTGACGGGGGCACCCTTTATCGCCTCGATAAAGAAGAACATCAGGTGGCCTCCATCTAAAATGGGAATAGGCAGGAGGTTAATGATAAACAAATTGATGGACAAAATAGCCATCATCTTTAAAAAAGCAGCCAAACCGATTTCGAAAGTTTGGCTTGCGAAGCGGCCAATGGTGATCACTCCGGCGATATTTTTGGTTGAGACCTCGCCTTGAATCAGCCGGATGACTCCCATCACCACCATTTGTGTCATCACCAGTGATTCCTTGGCCCCTATGGAGGCGGCCTGAATGGGATTTCTGGTGCGAAAGAGTGCGGGAGGGGCTGTCACGTTGATGTACGCGGGCACTATGCCCACCGTGTAGCGCCGGTCATCTTGGCCCTGAGCATTCATCAAATTGGTGAGCTCAGGTTGAGCTTGAAGCTCAATACGCTCACCCTGGCGAAGCACCCCGAAACCAAGATACTCCTGCTCTTCAGGATTAAACCCTGAGACACCCTTTACAACATGGGGCCACTCGCTCACCTCTTGCTGGTTGAGAGAGACAATTTTGTCCCCGGGCTTTAGCCCTGCCTGCTCGGCCGGGGAGTCTCGTCGCACCCTGAGAATATAGAGCTCCGTAGACTCTAAACCCAGTTGGGCAAGTAAGGGGCGCTCAAGGTCCAGCTCGGACACATCCACAAGAACTTCTCGCTCAGGGTGAGTCTTTTCAACCTCGTAAGCTCGGACATGAAAGGACATCATTCCAGACTCACTGTGAGCGTGGGAGTCTAGGGCCCGTCTGAGGGCCGGCTCCAATTCGCGCCAGTAGCCGACCTCTTGGCCGGCGATTTGACTGATCATATCAAAAGTTCTTATCCCCGCCTGACCCGCAGGACCTTCAGGATCTTTAAGGCCCACGAGGGAGCTGAGTGACTCAATGTTTAGGCCCTCAATTTGTCCCACTTTTGCTCGAGTGCTCAAAATATTTTCGTTTTCAACCAGTCGGGGAGTGGCCCGAACTTCCTGAGTTTGTGGGGCATCTGAGTCAGCGGCAGACCTCTCCACTCGAAAGAGCAGCTCTTGGTTGGGAGAGTCGCTGATTTTTCTAGCGACCTCTCGCCAAAAGGACTTTTCCTCCCCATTGATGGCAACAATGCGGTCCCCAGAGCGAAAGCCAGCTTCATAGGCCTGGCTGCCCTGAGCAACGTCACCCAGCTGATTGCTCATCACGGGGTCTCCCACCATAGCGATAGTCATAAACAAAAAGGCAGCAAAGAATAGATTCATCAAAGGGCCCGCCAGCACGATAGCAATGCGCTGGCCAACCGGCTTGAGCAAAAAGGCATGCTCCCTCTCTGCAGCGGGCACATCGGCCGTAGGGTCATCCCCGTACATCTTCACATAGCCGCCAAGGGGGATCAGAGAAACACAGTAGGTGGTATCGCCCTTTTTGTGCTGTAAGATTTTTTTTCCAAAGCCGAGGGAAAAGACTTCAACTCGCACATTGTAGTATTTGGCGACGAGAAAGTGCCCCAGCTCGTGTACAAACACGAGCAGACCAATCATAATAACGAAGGGCACAATGCCCGACAGACCCTGCTGTAACCAAGAAATTATAATATCCATGACCTATCTTAAAAAAAGGTCCACAAATACACAATGGGCCCTGCGAAATAAACCCCATCCAAACGGTCCAGAACGCCTCCGTGTCCGGGCATGAGCCTTCCAGAGTCTTTGACGTGGGCCACGCGCTTAAGGAGTGAGGCAAAGAGGTCTCCAAACTGGGCAAAAATGGCCACGGTCAGACCAAGGCCCATATGGCTCCAAAGTCCGGCATCTCGAAAGTAGAGGGTCCAAAAAAGAAGGCTAATAAAAAGGCTACCCCCAATTCCCGAGATGGCCCCCTCTAAGGTCTTGTTGGGGGAAATGGCAGGCATCAGGGCTGTCCTGCCAAAGGCCTTCCCGCCAAAATAGGCAAAGGTGTCACAGCCAAAGACCATCAGCAGCAGCATGGCAAACCAGGCCAAGCCCTCGTCTGCAGACAAAACCCCCAAGGCAAAAGTTGGCAATACAGCCGCATAGATAAAACCAGTGGTGGCCTTCATCAGCAGATGCAGGATTTCGTCAATGGACAGCTGGTTGCGGGTAAAAGCCATGCTGAGGGCAAAGTAGGACAAGAGGATTAAGATCAGAGCCAGCAGCGAATCTTGAGGAGAAAGGGCAAAAACTGCCAGGTATGTCAGGCTTCCTAACAAAAACAGCCAGCGCAAAAATACGGTGCAGCCTGGGCTTGGGAAGGCCAATCGCGAATACTCCCAGGCCCCGACCAAAATCATTAAGAGACTCAGGTCTCTCACTCCTGCGGCACCACCCCAATATCCAGTGGCAAGAATAAGGCCTGCTGCAAGCAGAGCCGAAATCACTCTGGCCTTAAGTGATGACTTGTGCAACTTGTTCGCCGGTGCGACCAAAACGACGCTCCCTCTGGGCAAAGTACTGCAAAGACTCCCTAAGATCCTCTGCTGTGAATTCGGGCCAGTTCTTGTGTGTCACGAATATCTCGCTGTAGGCTGCCTGCCACAGGTAAAAATTCGACAGGCGCATCTCTCCGCTGGTGCGAATGATCAGATCTGGATCTGGAGCAAAAGAGGAGTCGAGTTGGGTCTGTAGCCGGGCCTCGTCGATATCGGAGGGCTCCAGTTCACCATTTTTAACCCTTTGACACAGATCTCTCACGGCCTGAGTGATCTCCTGTCGCCCCCCATAACTGAGGGCAAAAATCAGGTTCAGTCCGGTATTTTTGTCCGTCTCTTGAATACAGGACTTAATTTCGCGCTGAAGATCTTGGGGCAGGCGCTGAAGGTCTCCGATGCAGTGAACCCGGATATTGTTTTCCATCAGAGTTTTGCGCTCTCTGCGCAGCCGGTGGCGCAAAAGGGTCATCAGGAACTGCACTTCCTCTGGGGGGCGTAGCCAATTTTCAGTGCTAAAGGCAAACAAAGTCAGGTAGGAAATCTTAAGGCGGGCACACTCCTCGATAATCTTGCGAGCCACTCGGGCTCCACGGATATGCCCATAAAAGCGTCCCCGGCCCCGGGCTTTGGCCCAGCGCCCATTTCCATCCATAATAATCGCCAGGTGCTTGGGGGTGGGCATCAGACCGTCATCAATTCCTTTTCTTTTTCCTCAGCCAGCCTGTCCATCTTGGCAATGTAGTCATCTGTTAAGCTCTGGATTTCATCCGAAAGCCTCTTTTGATCATCTTCGCTGATGAGTTTGTCCTTTTGAGCCTTTTTGATCTCGTCGTTGGCATCTCTTCGCGCCATGCGAACAGCCACTCGAGCTTCTTCCACAATCTTCTTTACGCTCTTGACCAAATCTTTGCGCCGCTCTTCTGTCAATTCAGGAACCTTAAGGCGGATCACCTTGCCATCATTTTGTGGAGTCATTCCAATATCACTTTTGACTAAGGAGGCTTCAATCTCCTTAAGAACTGAGGCCTCCCAAGGGGCAATTAAAAAGGACTTAGCATCAGGAGTGGACAGAGATGCGACTTGGTTGAGTGGAGTTGGAGTCCCATAGTAATTGACCTTAACTCCATCCAGCATTGAGACCTGAGCTTTGCCTGTTCGAACTTTTTTTAAATCCATGGACAGAGCCGCCAAGGCCTTTTCCATACTCTCTTGAGTGGTCTTTTTAATATCGTCCAACATAATTAAGCCCCTTATGTTTGATAGACAGTTGTACCAATTTTTTCCCCGCTGATCGCCCGAGCGATATTTCCGGACTCTGTCAGGTTAAAGATAACAATAGGCAGGGCATTGTCCATGCATAAGCTAATAGCTGTGGAGTCCATGACCTTAAGCCCCTTTTGTAAAACTTCAATGTAGGTGAGTTGTTCAAACTTATTGGCCTCAGGATGCTTCATGGGGTCTTTATCAAAGACCCCATCCACCTTTGTGGCCTTTAAAATGACATCGGCGTTGATCTCCATAGCTCGCAGGGCCGCCGCTGTGTCTGTGGTGAAATAGGGGTTGCCCGTTCCTGCAGCAAAAATCACAATTCGACCTTTTTCAAGGTGGCGCATAGCTTTACGCCGAATATAGGGTTCGGCAATCTCGGCCATTTCGATGGCACTTTGCACCCTTGTGGCGAGACCTTTTTTTTCCAAGGCATCCTGCAGGGCCAGGGCATTGATGCAAGTGGCGAGCATACCCATGTAATCGGAACTTGCGCGATCCATGCCTTGGGCCGAGGCCGCCACTCCGCGAAAAATATTTCCGCCGCCAATGACGATACCCATTTCGACTCCAAGGGCGACCGCTTCAGCGACATCATCGGCAATTTGTGCGAGCACAGATGTGTTGATACCCGACTTGCCTTCGCCCGCCAGAGCCTCGCCGCTGAGTTTGAGCAGAACCCTTTTGTATTTTCCTTGCGCCAAAACAGACCTCAATGAGTGGTTTAATTTTTCAGTTGAGCGGCCACTTCCTCAGCAAAGTTCTCCTGTTTCTTTTCGATTCCTTCACCCAGCTCATAGCGGGCGAAACGCCGGATGACGATGTTTTCCCCAATTTTGGCAATGGTCTCTTGAAGGTACTGTTCAATGCTCACATCGGGGTTTTTGACGTACTTTTGATCCATCAAGCAGATCTCAGAGGCCCATTTTTTTAGCTGGCCCTCTAAAATCTTATCCAAGAAATCGGCCTTCTTGCCCTCTTCAAGGGCCTTGGCCTTAAGGACCTCATGCTCTCTCTGGCGAACTTCCTCTGGGATCTCGTCAACGCGCACATATTGAGGGGCAAGGGCTGCAATGTGCATGGCGATATCGCGGACAAAGGTTTGAAAGCCCTCATTGCGAGCGACAAAATCGGTCTCTGAGTTCACTTCGAGAAGCACGCCAATGCGTCCCCCGGCGTGGATGTAAGACGTGACAAGTCCTTCGGCGGCCACCCGACCGGCCTTCTTAGCGGCCTTGCTCAGGCCCTTGGTCCTCAGCCAGTCAACGGCTTTGTCAAAGTCTCCTGAGTTTTCCTCCAAGGCCTTTTTACAGTCCATCATTCCTGCGCCAGTTTTTTCTCTTAAGTCTTTCACCATACTTGCACTGATTGCCATTGCTTTTTCCTCTCTCAATTCCATTGTATCCATTGCGTTGTTAGTCTTTTTTTGTTTGGGATGCGGACTCTTCTGCCTGTGTTTCTGTCTGCGCAGGCTCAGAGGAATCTTCGGGAGCACTTTCCTCCGCACCGCCTTCTAGCTCCATGGCAATTTCCACATCGTCAGCAGTTCCAGCAGCAACGAGTTTACGCCCCTTAGAGACTTTGACGACGGCAGGGCCTGCAGCGCCTGGAGCTGTGACTTGAGCTTTGGGCTCTTCTTTCACTTTTTCGGCAGCAGCTGCGCGCTTGGCCTCCTCTTTCTCCTGCTGTTCCATGGAGCGGACTTTCTCTTCCCAGAGTTTTGCTCCCTCTAAGTAGGATTCGGCCACCATATCTGCGAACAACTTAATCGAGCGTATGGCATCGTCATTGCCGGGGATGGGGAAATCAATGATCTCCGGGTTGCTGTTGGTGTCAGCAATGCCAACTACGGGGATTCCCAAACGGCGAGCCTCAGCCACAGCAATATGCTCTTTGGTGATATCCACAACAAACAACAGAGCGGGGGCGTCCTTCATATCGCGAATCCCATCCAAGTACTCTTTGAGTTTGCCGTACTCTTTTTCGAGACCGGCTCGCTCTTTTTTGGAGAGGAAATCAAGCTCACCCTTTTCGCGCATCTGATCAATTTTTTTCAGGCGATCAATGCTGGATTTGACAGTCTGGAAGTTGGTGAGTGTGCCTCCCAGCCAACGCTTTGTAACGTAAAACTGCCCACTTTTAGTTGCGGCCTCTTTGATGGGCTCAACAGCTTGTTTTTTGGTGCCGACAAAAATCATGCGACCACCTTGAGCGGCCACTTCCTTGACCTTCTCAGCAGCCAGGCGGGCGTGGACCACAGATTTTTGCAGATCAATAATGTGGATTCCACCTCTATCGGTGTAAACATAGGGTTTCATTTTGGGGTTCCAGCGCTGAGTCTGGTGACCGAAGTGAACGCCAGCGTCTAACATATCACGCATGGTGATTTGAGCCATAGATATACCTCTCTCTGGTTAAGCCGCCTTCCCGTATTTTGCCAGGGCTTCACTCAAAACGTGCCACTTTGCCTTGGACCAGAAATTCACAGGAAGTGTGTATTGTTATTCTTGCCCCAGATCCCTAACACGAAGCTCCTTTGTGGGCAAGGATTCGGTTTCAACCAGATTTGCCTCCAGCCACTGTCCAGCTTGAAGTGCCATATCCAGAGCGGCCTCAAGGCCCTGGGACTCACTCAGAGTGGGGCTGGCCAGATAGAGATTGGGGGCTTCATTCAGCTGGTTGGGGGATTTGGTTTTAAGGGAGATTTGGCCCTGAGTTTCAGCACTTAAGGTGATTTTCTCGCTCACAATTGCCGCCTCATCCAAAGCAAAGGCCCGGCGGACCAGCTTTTTTATATGGCGCAGAGCCTCCCCCGCAAACTCGCTGTCTTCTCCGAATTCACTGGGAATAAAGCCGAGCCAGCTGGAGGTATTCTCTTTGGGAAAAAAACGACCCACGGCCGGTTCAGGTTCATTTTTACTGCCCAATAAAAATACCAGATTGCTCTGCTCGACAGGGGCAAGCCCCTCTGGGGGAACAAAGCTCTCAGAGTGTTTGAGATGCAGACTCAGAGCAGTCCAACTCTTGGCCTTAGCCAACATCTGGCGGCTTTTTTGGCTGAGGTCCCGGGCATCGAACAGCTCGTTAAGACTAGACACAGGCCCCGTAAAGAAAAAGCTCTTGGCAGTCAGGGTCTTATCGCCATTGATGATCACAGCACTCAGCTTGGATTCGGCTGCGTCTAGCACAAATTGGGTCACCTCAGCGCGAGTCATCACCTGGCTTTCAACCAACTCCAAGAGGCGCTCAACCCAATGATCGGGCATGCTTTCCAGCCGGATAGCTGGGCTTTGATTAAAGTGGGAAAACAGCTCTACGGACTTGATATCCAGGTCAGCAAAGCCCACAAAGGGTTTGAATTCACCCGATTTCACCGTCAGAGGGGGAACCTCCAGCCCCTCTCCCGCCAGAGTGTCTTGAAGGAGCTCTGACAAATGGGCCAGGCGCTCTCGAGCCAAATGGGTGTCGGGAATAAAGCCCAAAGATGAGGGCAGCCGCCCCTCCTGAGTGACATTGGGGCGCAGGCTTCCACCGGGAATATCCTTGGCCTCAAGCAGAAGAAATTTTAGGCCCAATTGGCGGCACTTGGCAGCCAGTGTCAGGCCGGTCAGCCCAGCGCCAATAATAATAACGTCGTAGAGATCTGATGTTTTTGCCATAGTTCTTAATGCTTTAACGGCTTTTCAAGGGGGATCAAGATGATTCTTCTCCGGCGCAGGGAGTCTAGGTCCAGCGGCGCAGCTGTCCAGCTGTAAAGCTCAGGCTCTGTCGAAGGCCTTTTCTCAGCCTCTGTCGTGAGGGCTGGTTTCCTCTGAGGCTGCGAGCCAGGGGGGGAGAGACGGTCTCGTACAGTCGCACAAGGCCGCGCCCCACCGAGCTGCGTTTGAGTCTCTGGTCGCGAAACTGGCGCAGTATGAGCACTTCCGGAGCCTCGGGGTCTTCAAAGACGGCCGAGGCAATAAAGCACTTGGCGATAGAAATTTTAGTGGCCCTCATAAAGTCCTTCACAATCTGGGGGTTTTTGGACTGTTTAAGAAAGCCCTCGGCAGCTTTGGCCACTTCCTGATGAATGGTGCTTAAAGGTAGAAACTGGGCCAGTTTGTCTGCAGCCTCTTTCATACGAGAGGTGTAACGGGGCGAGTTGTCATAGATGCGCACAAGATCCCACAGGACAGAACTGATGACAGTGACTTCTTTTGAGCGGCGGGAATTGTTAAAGACTTCAGGAGAGAGCTCGCCCTTTTTTTTGTTGAACACGATCTCAAGGCTGCGCAGGTACTTTTCGTAGGAAATAGCTGCCTGGGCATACTGGCGATTGCGCATATGTTCCTGGGCTTCTTTTATCAGTTGGACCCGGCCCTTCCACAAAATGGCCCGATTCTTATCGCGGTTGACTCTTTCAATCCGTAACTTCATCCCCTGGCTGATTTTTCCACCAAGCTCTTTGATGCAGCTTCCACAGACAGCCGGAGGAATTTCTCCCTCTTGCATGCCCGTTGACTGAAGGGCCAGTCGGGTGCCCGTATCTACAGGCTTTAGGGCGGAGGTGCTGCTCCCACAGCGTGGGCAGGTGAGATTGGATTCAGATGGGGTGGGGGTGGATTCTGCAGACTCGGCCATAGTAGGTAGTTTATCGGCTTTAAGGGGGCTTGCTTAGAGCATATTGATGGGGTCGATATCAATCTGAACTTTGGTCCCAGAGGGAAGCCACTTTTGCGGCTCCAGCAATTGCTGAAGGAAGGCGCGGATCACCTGGGAATCCTGTGCCTTCAGGAGCATTTGATAGCGAAACTTATTGCGCAACTTTATCAGAGGAGCCGGAGCTGGGCCGAGCAGTTGCAGGCCTTGATATTTGGCGTTCAGTGATTTGAGCTTGTGGGCCCGAAAGCTCAGACGTTCAGCGGCCTGCTCCACCGCGGCTAGGCTTTGGCCCTGCAAACGCAACAGTGCGAGGCGACCAAAAGGAGGGTAGCCGAGTTGCCGACGAGCCTCGAGCTCTTGCTCGGCAAAGGCCGAAAAGTCGTTGGTGAGGCTGTGGAGCAGGCTAGAGTGGGCGGGGTTGTAGGTCTGAACAAGAACCCGTCCCCGCTCGAGGCTGTGGCGTCCACTGCGTCCACTGACTTGAGTGAGAAGTTGAAAGCTGCGCTCGCTGGAGCGAAAGTCCGGCAGGTTAAAGCCCACATCGGCCAGAATCAGGCCCACCAGAGTCAGTCCTGGAAAGTCCAAGCCCTTGGCAATCATTTGCGTGCCAATGAGAATATCCACCTCGCGCTCTTCTACGCTGCGGATCAGCTCCTCAAGATCCTCTCGTGACTGAATCTCGTCGCGATCGGCTCGGGCTAGGCGAGCTTGGGGGAAAAGGCTTGCGATATCTGTCTCAATCAACTCAGTTCCAACCCCCAGAGCCTTGACCTCTCCATCCGGGCAGGCAGGACAGGACTCGCCGAGAGCTTGGGTGTAGTCACAGTAGTGACAGACCAAGTCTCTGTGTTTGTGCAGGGTCAGCGAGATGGCACAGTTGGGGCACTCGTAGACAAAGCCGCAGGCCGAGCACTGAGTGGTTTGGGCCACTCCCCTGCGGTTCAGGAACAGGGCGGCCTGTTCTCCTCTCTGTAAAGTGACTTGAAGCTCTTTGAAGAGCTCCTCACTCAGCCAAAAGGGCAAGGCAGATTCCTGGGCAGCCGAGGGGCTGTGCAGAAGTGGATGGTCTGGGTCGCGACGCTGGCGGCGGGTTTCCCTTAAGTCAACCACGTCTATTTTAGGCATTTCCCTCTCAGCCACACGGCGACTCATCTGGTGGAGCTGGTAGCGCCCCTCCAGGGCGTTCTTCCAGGACTCAAGGGAAGGCGTTGCCGAGCCCAAAACAATAGGGCAGTTGTGCAGTTTGGCCAAGACGATGGCGGCATCGCGGGCGTGGTAGCGCAGCTTCTCATCTTGTTTGAAGCTGGGCTCATGCTCTTCGTCAATAATGATCATCCCCCATTTGGGCAGGGGGCAGAACAGTGCTGACCTGGCGCCGATAAGAATTTTTTTTCGCCCCTCGACCATGTCCCACCACTGCGTGGTCTTTTCTCTCTCGGTGAGGTGGGAGTGAATGACGGCGACTTGATCGGGAAAGCGGGCTGAGAAGCGGGCAATCAGCTGAGGGGTGAGGGAAATTTCAGGCACTAGCACCAGGGCAGGCAAATCCTGAGCGAGCACGTTTTGCAAGAGCTGCAAGTAGACTTCAGTTTTTCCTGAGCCAGTCACTCCGTGAAGCAGGTGAACATGAAAGCCAGGGCGGGACTCTATCCCCTTCAGACAAAGCAGTTGCTCGTCTGTGAGTTGGGGAGGGGAGTTCACTTGCTTTGAGGTTTCAGGGAAAAGGGGAAGTCTTTTGGACTTGCTGGATTGGCCCTTTTTTTTAAGTGGAGGAAAGGCCAGGGCGGCCACTTGGCCGATGGGGTGGATGTAGTAATCACTGAGCCACTTCAGCCACCGCAAAAAGGTCTCAGGCAAAAGCGGCCACTCACTCGAGGAGTCCTTGATGTCCTTGATTTCAAAGTCACCAGGGTTTTTGGTTTGAGCAAACACCACTCCCTGGGCCGAGCGAGAGCCCAGAGGGACAGTCACGGCCTGTCCAGGTCGAAGTTCCAGTTCAGCCTTTGCCGAATAGGTCAAATAGCCCTTTAGGGGCGCATTGACGGCCACTTCAAATAGTTGGTTGGGTGAAGACTCCATATCCAGCATATTCAGCCGAGTCAGCGAAAGCGCGAGTAAAAGTCCCGAATGAGCTCGTAGTCGCCCATTCTGAGGGGAGTGACTTCCTTGGCCTGAGTCTTGAGCTGTGCAGGGTTGACGAGCTGTTGGTTTTGGGCGTTTTGTGGCAGAGCCCTGACGGCAGTGAGCTGAATCTTGGCCTCCCGACTTCCAGCAGCCCAGGAGATCGTCCTCAGACGTGGCATCCACAAACTTCGCTCAAAGCGCTGATAGTCGTCGGCCTGTATGAGAACTTGGGAGGGAAGGCGCAGTTTGCGAATCACAAATTGATCCTGCTCAATCCACAGTCCCGGAAGAAGCTGAAAGTGTCCCACGGGAGTGGGGGTTCCAAAGGCGTAGGTCACTCCGCCTCCGGTGCGAGACAGGCGCACAAAGTCCCGAGCCAACTCATCCTCGGCAGGCAAAATATTTAAATTGGCAAGCAGTGAGCGCAGGGTGGCGGCGCGCCTAAAGTGAAAAAAGGGCTCGTGCCAGTCCTCAGACAGCCGCGAGCTTCTCACCTGTCCCTCGGCATCGACCAAATGTCGCTGGTGGCTATCATAGACCAGGGTCATGTTCACAATTCCCTGTAGAAAGCCACGGCCTTCAACTTCAAGGCGCATCTGGTGTTCGTCCCTCACCGTCCAGCGCTCCCTGAGGATAAAGGGCTCTGATTCTGTAGGTAAAATCACATCCTGTTCAAGCTGATAAAAGCCGTTGCCGTTGTTGAGCCCGGTTCGGGATAAAATCATACTGGGTTCGGGAATATAGGCCCAGGCCGCAGATGAAAAACCCCCTATGCCGAGAGCCCCTAGGAGCACAAGCAAGGGCATCAAGACTGCAAACATAAAGCTGGAAAACATGGCGCGATTATTGGCGACAAACTCCTTTAGGTAGCGGCGAAAGCCAGGTCCAAGCTCTGGGTGTTCAAGTGCCAGCTCCAGGTTGGCTTGAAGGTAGCCGAGTCTATCGCCCGCATCATAGCGGCGGGCCTTCAGAGTGGTGGCCAGCAGGCCCTCCTGTTGGGCCAGAGCCGTCATTCCATCTGTGAGCTGAATCTCTCCATTGACCCCCGCACCTACACTCTTAAGGTGAGTAAAGATTCCGCTCTCAAAGACGTAGCGTCCAGGTAAGGCAAAGCGACTGGGAGCCTCCTGCGGACGGGGCTTTTCCACCACCGAGCGGATGCGCAAAAAGCCCCCTGGACTCTCCTCGGCAGCCACGATGCCGTATTTGCTTGTCTCTTCCAAGGGAACCTCCATGACAGCCACACAGGACATCCCCTGCTCCTGATGAGCCTGACACAGTTGACCAATGGCCGTGGGCTCGTTTTTGGCGGTGATCATCAGCTCATCTCCGAGCAGCAGAGCAAAGGGCTCCTGGCCCACGACGGGCTCAGCGCAGAGGACAGCATGCCCCAGCCCTTTGGCCTGTTTTTGTCGAATGCTGATCACCTCAACCATGTCCTTCACTCCATGAATTCGCTGGAGCAGATCCTCTTTTCCGGCTCGAACCAATTGGTCTTCGAGCTCATAGGAGGTGTCAAAGAAGTCCTCAATGGCAGATTTTCCTCTGCCGGCAATCAACACCACCTGCTCAATGCCTGCTCCGGCAATCTCTTCCATAATGTAGAGGAGCCCGGGCTTATCGACGATGGGGAGCATTTCTTTTGGCACCGTCTTGCTGGCGGGTAAGAATCTGGTCCCCAGTCCAGCGGCGGGGATGACGGCTTTACGAATGGAGTGGGCGGGGCCTTTGAGTTTACTCTTAGCTTCAGTCATAGGGTCAATTAAACCCAAAGCCGCAACTTTTTCACTTTTTTTTGTCTCAAATTGAGAATTTGCCAGAATCTGTTCAGCCTTTAGCGTCAAATTCTGCTAGCATTTAAGAATGAGACTCAATCCCAAAACAAGTCAAAAAATTGTGGGCTTTTTTGCCCTTCTCATTGTTTCCTCTCTGTTGCTCTTTCAAAACTGCGACCAACCCCTGCCGGGCAACGAAGATCATTTAAATAGCTTCTTTCAGACCCTGCCCTTTGCCTATGACGCTCAGATCGACACCTTGGCCTATATGAGCTGTGATGGCCTGCAGTCTTCTCATATTGGTGATGGCAGCCCCATTTTTACATTCTACGCAGGGGCCTTGCGCCCGGGCTCTGGAGTGAGGCTGACCACGGAGTTTTTGCATGAGACGCGCTATCTTGAGATAGAGGACAAAATTCGCTCTCTGCGCCAGAGCAGCCTCAACGGAGATGCCCAGGCCCAGCTGTGGGTCAGGACTGCCGCTCAACTGCAGACGGCCTATACCCCCAGAAGTCCGCGGGTGGGAGTCGACTTTGACAATATTCTCAACGCCCCATTGGATCACCCCGAGCTGGCGGCTCAGTTGGTGGAGCAGCGTGGTCAGCGACTCAACCTCTTCCAGGGGTCGGGACCTGCAGAGCATCTGAGGTTTGAGGGACGGATACGATGGGGTGACATAGGCTCCGAGTCGAGAGAGAAACTTCGAAGAAATCTGGGAGGAGTAGATTTCGGGGGTTTTTTTACTCCGAAAGTTCTCACACTCAATTATCACGCAGGAATAGACGATGTGACAGCCAAGACTTCGGAGTCTCGGCTGCCCAACGGCGCTTTTCCTGGTCAAAGCATCTATGGGGTTGGTTTCAGAAACATGCGTTTCATCAGAGGCAGGGGCTTATCAGGCAACCAATATGCAGTGGCTGCCCCCTCTCGGGTGTTGGATGGTCTGGTTGAGTTCAATCTAGATACCGGACAGCCGACGGGAGGAAACTGGGTCTGTCCGGCTGAACTGAGATTTATGATTGTCCGCGCTTCGGACATTCTTAACCCCCATGAGGACCAACACCTAGTTTCATGTCCCAAGAGCTTTGAACACGAGATATCTAGTAGGGTCCGCGCAGTGCTTCCGAACAATTGGGAGATCAACCTCGGGACTTCGGGTGTCAGACCTTGTGTCTATCTCAAGCAGGAATCCGAAAACTTGTCTTGTTATCCCTCAAGGATTCAAACTATCAACTACGCCAGCGGCGAATGCGACCCCAATGGCAACACCAATGCCTGCCCTCACTTTGTCTCCATCTGCCTTCGTCAGTAAGAAAGACCAGGCTTGCACTCAATGCGGGGCTCCTCTATAGCTAAGGGCAATGGGTCAACCTCTTCAATTCCTTCAACTCAGTCTGAGCTTTATCCTAGTTTCCGCCTGTCTCGCCTTAGGGCCTTATTTGCCCGCCCAGGCTCAGGTCTTTGCGGGCAGCACGGCGGCGGCCCTTGGGGGAGCGGGCAGAGCAGGGGCTGAGGGCACGGAGAGCCTGTTCTTTAACCCCGCAGTGCTGGCCCATATGAGCCGGGTGGAGGTGGGGGTCTTTGGGTTATCGGGAGATTGGGCTGCAGGGGAGAGCCACAAAAGTCTGGCCTTCTCCGTTCTGGATGCGAACCCTGAACTGCCCCTGCCAGGAGCTCTCAGTTACCTTAAGAGACGTCGAGACTTGCCTTCAGGGGCAGAGCTTGAGGAGGAGCTTTGGCAGGTGAGTGTGGGCCAGTTTGTCTGGCCCCATTGGGCTGTGGGGCTTTCTGTCCTCCGGCTGCAACAGGATCTGAGCTCGGCCGTGGAGTCTTTGCCATGGGCGGATGCAGGTCGAAAGGTCCAGTGGAATGGGGCTCTGGGAGTTCTCTACACGCCCCAAAGTCATCTGGGAGTGGCCTGGACCTTTCACAACTTCATTCCAGCCAGCTCCAGGGTGACAGAGGAGCTCAGACTCCTTCCTAAAATGGGTCTGGGGGGGAAGTACCTTATGACAGACTTTTTGCGTCTGCGCCTGGATCTGGAAAAACTCCTGGAGCAGAATCCCGGCGGGAAGGTGGATGTCGCTATGGGCCTTGAGAGCCTTGTCGGGGAGTTTGTTGCCCTGCGCCTTGGCTCGCGCTGGGAGCCAAGCCAGGGCCGCGAGTTCTTCACCGCAGGTCTGGGCTTTATGGGACCCCGCTTCCTTCTCAATTACAGCTATCAGAACCGCTTGAGGAGCGGCGACACTGTGCATGGCGTTGACTTGCGTCTGGCCTTTTGATACGGGATGGGCACTTATTTGGAGGTAGCCCTATGGCATCGGCAACAAAACAGACCACGACCATTCGCAAACGCAAGCGCGCCGGCAAGGGCAACAAGCGCAAGGCCCAGATTCGCAATCAGGGCACCACACAGTCCCAGGCGGAACTCTTCGGCGACGAGTAAACCATTTGGTGCCAGGCCCTGTTTGGATATGCAGTGAGCCATAACTCCTAGTTTGCGGAGGTGCGCAGGCGAGCGGGAAGGGGCTCGGCCTCTCCACTGAGGGAGAAGTTGACGGGGTGGCTTGTCCATCCATCTTGTCCGGCCCTCTTGGTCCAAAATGTCGTGGCCAGTTGACAAAATATCAACATACTGGACTTTTGAACTTAAAATTTCTATGCCAGTATGTTGATTAAATATCAACATACTGGATGAAGTTTGAAAAGTCGGGACATTCTAAAAGAAATACCAACACCTGAGTTTGATTACAATATTCTCAGTGATCGTCTGAAGACCTATCGGTTTCCAAGAAACAAAATACTCTCCATGATCAAGAGTGGAGAGATCATTCGGGTCAAGAAGGGAATCTATGTTAAGGCCGACGAGCCCTTTCATGAGTTCATTTTGGCCAATCTTATCTATGGGCCATCCTATGTCTCAGAGGATTCCGCACTCTCTTGGTATGGATTTATCCCCGAAAGAACGGAAGCGGTGACAAGTGTCACCCACAGCAAATCAAAAGAGTTTTCAACGCCTGTAGGAAGGTTTATCTACGACGTTATTCCTTTATCCTTGTACTGGGTCGGTGTTCGTAGGCAGATCGTAGATGATCAGCGTAGCTTCTTGATAGCAAGCCCTGAGAAGGCTCTTTTTGACCGACTCTATAGGGCCAAACGCAAGTTTTCATCCAAGGTGAGCTTAAAGAGCTATCTTTTTGAGGATATGCGACTTGATGAGGAGCTCTTTGCGAAACTGCAACTTGAGCCCTTGGCTGAGCTCTCAGGCCAGATCAAAAAAAGCTTTCTCGATTATCTTATTGAATTGATTCAGGAGCAAAAAAAATGAGTGATATCGTTAAAATGAGAGTCTCACAGGCCAAGGCCAAATCCATAGAAGAAGAGCGAAACGCACTTCGAGAGGTCATACAAGAAATTGCCCTCCTAGGCCTTTGGCGATCCAAGTTCTTTGAAAAAGCGGCCTTTTATGGGGGGACGGCCTTGAGGATGTTATATGGTTTAGACAGGTTTTCTGAGGACTTGGATTTTACTCTTCTTAAAAAAACCTCATTCTTAGACATGAATAAATACCTCAAGGCAGTTGTCACCGAGCTAGAGTCTTTTGGTTTTGAGACCTCTGCATCCATAAAAGAAAAGTCCATTGATTCCCCCATTCAGTCGGCCTTTGTGAAGGTGGACTCCTATATGAGCTTTGTTGTAGTCCAATCCAGATTTAAGTCCCACAGAGACTCAGTGATCAAAGTGAAATTAGAAATTGATATGGATGCTGTGCCGGGTTTTGAAACTGAGGCGAAACAGTTTTTTTGGCCTCAGCCTTTTTCTATTCTTACTTGCACCAAGCCCAGCCTCATGGCGGGCAAACTTCATGCGACCTTTTGTCGGGGGCCCAGAAACAATGTAAAAGGTCGAGACTGGTACGATCTTCTTTGGTATGTGGGACAGGGAACCATACCCAATTGGTCCTATCTTGAAAATAAACTTCGTGACAGCGGGCACTGGCAGGGAGAGTTCACCCCAGAGAAGTTTTGTGGCTGGGCCAAGGAGGTCATAAAGGACCTTGATGTGGAGGCTGCAAAGCGTGATATCCGTCGATTTATTAAGGACCCGGATCGTTTAAGTGCCTGGTCCACAGAACTTTTTACAGCAGCCATAGATCGTATACTAGTTTGCGGAGGTGCGTAGGCGAGCGGGAAGAGGCTCGGCCTCTCCACTGAGGGAGAAGTTGACGGGGTGGCTTGTCCATCCCTCTTGTCCTGGGTGATAGCGATAGGCACTGATGGCCCGCAAAGCCTCTTGGTCCAAAATGTCGTGGCCAGAGGATTTCACCACTCGCAGGCGATCCACTCGTCCTTCTGAAGTCACGTAATAGGCCAACACCACTTGGCCCTGCCAGCCCTGCTGTCGGGCTATCATGGGGTAGCTGGGAGGGCGATTGCCTGGGCGCTGGGCCAAGTCCAGATGTGACCGGGTTCCAGATGGGAGACCATAGGCAAGGTTGGACTGGGCCTGCTGGCGCTGTTGGGCCGCACGAGCAGCGGCTGCGGATTCAGCTCGAGCCGCCGCTTCAGCCCGAGCCGCCGCCTCAGCTTCGGCCTGTGCGGCAGCGGCGGCAGCTTCGGCCTGAGCGGCAGCTTCGGCCTGAGCGGCAGCAGCCGCAGAGGCGGCCCTGTCGGCGGCCTCTTGTCGGAGCCGCTCCTGTTCGGCAGCCAGCCTCTGTCTTTCGGCCTCTGCTGCGGCAGTGGCTTCAGCTGCCGCTCTCTCTGCCTCGGCCACGGCTTGGGCCCTGGCTTCAGCCTCAGCCCGCTGGGCTGAAAGTTTCTCGGCCTCCAGCCTCAGCCTCTCTTGCTCCTCTGCGAACCGCTGTCTTTGCTCGGTCGCCTCTGCCTCCAATCGGGCTCTGTCCAGCTCGGCGGCACGCTCGGCCTCCGCTTTGGCCATACGGGCGGCTTCAATTTCCTCCCTGAGCTCCCTCAAACGCTCTTCCTGTTCAGCAGCCACGCGAGCCTCTTCGACTGCGGCCACTGCGATCTGAGGTTTGGCCTCAGGTTTCACCACAGGAGTCTTGGTCTGCTGGCCCTTGGGGACCTCATAGGCGACAAATTCAATGCGATCCGTATCCGGCAGGGGAATATCTCCCTCCGAAAACATCGGCAGGTCCAAATAGGGCAGCGCAATCAGCCCTGCCACAGCTGCCGAGTGGAGAAACACAGACAAGCTGAGCCCATCGGCAATTTTACTTGGAATAAATTCGAGTCCATGGTGTCTCATGGCTCTCAAGGTCTTCAAAAACCGTTCCAGCCAGCCCAGCAACTAGCCCTCAGCTCATCCTCTGCAGCCATATAAAAACTATAGGGTAGTCACAAAACTCGTCAAAATCTCGCCCTCACCTGTGAAGGGGCGGTTTAGAATCTCCTGTTGTACTCAAGCATAAATCTCTTTTGGTCTATACTGCCCTTGAGGCGCGAGTGTTCACTGAGATCCTGGTGGTATTCAATTCGTCTAAAGTTCCTCAAAATGACTTTTGAACTGCTATCGGCGTCTGCATAGAGTTCTAGTCGTCGGATAGAGCGCAGGTTGTCGCGCATCCTTCGAATCGCGGCTTCGGCCTCGTCCCTCTCCTCGGCACTGATCTCTTGACTGTCTGAGGCCTTATCCATGCTCTCATCTATCCCCTTCAAAT
>SKYF01000050.1 GCA_007128005.1 Bdellovibrionales bacterium | reverse complement strand
TTGAGGAAAAACAAGTGGCTTAGTTCTACCAATCAAGATGTTGAAGCCGCCGAGCCCGGTCTATGTGGGCTGGCGGCATGGATTGACCACTACTGGATGTAGTGGTGGAGGAGGATTTCGAGGCTTTGGTAGCGGAGCTCAGAGTCGGTGGTGGACATTGCAGCGCTTGAGCACATGTCAGCTAGAACTTGGTCTTGGACTGCGTGGTTGTCGCAGATGCTTTGAGCTAGGATCTGGAGCTTTTCCATTTCTGTGGGGTCAGCGCCGCCGCCGCCAAAGGTGTCAGAGCCCTTAGTGCGCGAGTCCGAGGCCTTGAAAAAGCGTGGTGTACCCATGGCCATTTGGTCCTGGGGTCCAGTGTAGCTCATTCTCATGGCTGTGGGGTCGTTGCCGCCGCCGCCGTGGGCTAGGGCGGTGGAGCCCATCATGGCTGTAAAAAAGAGCATCATGGTGGCAATAAGGGCACTTAAAGTCATGTTGTAGTATTTCATTCGTCTAAATTTCATTTCCCCCGGGTCCTTTCCTTTGTTTTCTAGAGCGAAGGCTTTAGCCTTGTCTCTGGCTTCGTCTAACATTTTTTTGAGTTCCAGATTCTGCTCATCCGTAAAAAAGTAATCAATGGAAAAATAGGCCTGATCGCTCCAAAAAACCTTATCTCCAATGTGATCCTTCATTATATCGAAGATCGCTCGATCCTTGCGAGTCTCTAGCAGGGCGTCATAGCGGTAATCAGTCATATTCACGTATTTGTTGGGGAAGAGAGTTACGTAGCGACCCTCGCTGTCCTGCTCTACCAGCTCTACCTGGATCAGACGATCCATGGTCGATTGGGCCATGCCTGGCTCTGGCTCGGGCAGCTTTTCCTGGATATCCTCAATGGATAAGGGACGCATGCGAGTGGCGTAAAAGAGCAGCAGTGAGTACTCGTCGGCGTGAATTTCTTCGATTTGCTCTGGGTTGAGGCGAATTGTGTCTGACTCAGTGGAGTTGACTCTTTGGGGCTTGTGACTTTCTAGACTTTCCATCCTGGGACTCCCATGGGTTATTATTCTTCCTGCTCAAAACCACGCGGTCTGTTGTCTCTAAGCTGAAGTTTTCTAAGGGAGTCGACAATGCTGAGTAAATACTTTTTGAGCTCTTTTCGTTTTGTTCCTTTGGCTTTGTAATATGTGAAGGCTTCAAGGTCTACAAGAAAATTTTTGTAGTCTTTAAAACTTATCTCACGCAGAGCCTTAATAATTTCAATTTCATCTTTGTAAATAAATTCCGTGTCATCACTTAAGAGAACTTCCGGGGGAACGCTTAGGGCTTTTGACAGGGGGATGAGTTCCTCGGCGGTCACTTGCCTACGACCGGCCTCAATTTTTGAGATGGAGGATGTGGGCAGTCCCGCCTCTAGGTCCAGGTCGCTTTGGCGGATGCCGCGGGCCACTCTCAGTTCCTTTAGCCTCTCTCCAAGGCTGAATTCCGACTTCTTCATGGGGGCAGTATTTGCCAAAATGGCAAATTAAATCAAGAAAAAAATGTTTGACGGGGCAGTTTTTCTTAGGCTAGAAGGCCTCAAAAGCAAGGAAGTAGCCTATGAAACAGTTCGAAAGCCGAGACAAGTTTGCTAAACTGGCAAATCGAGAGAACGCAGAGCAATGTAGTGCAGTCAGCTCTCAGAAAATTCGCCAGGCTTTGGCGGTGTTGATTCAAGAGCTCAACATCCGTAGCGGTAACTTTAAGGTCTATGTTCGAAACGGAAGGCCAGCCCCTTCGATTGAGATTCAAAGCGAGATCTCAAAAGGGATTTAAGCGCCTTTAGGTCGTAGGCAAAAAAATATTTTGAAGGGTCCCACCGCGCAACGGCGGACTCTTCCAGCAGCGAGATGAAAATTCATCTTCGGTGAAGGAGGAGTGTATGTTGTTTGCAAAAGGGACAGCTCAAGTTCAATCCACAGATCGTCTTGTTCCCAATAACCAATGCCTACTGAACTATGGCCGTTGGGTGGACTTTCCCCTGGAAGTCATTCCTGATCCCATTCCCGACCCCACTGCAGAAGAGGGCGAGGGACTTTTTCAGCCCAAGCACATCCAAGCTCTCTATAGGGCCTTGGCCACCTTAAAACCTACAGAGAAGACCCTAATTTTTGAGCAGTTTTGGAAAGACAAGTCTGTTGAGGAGATGGCCGAGGCCAGAGGGCTTTCAGCAGCCGCCCTTTCGGCAGCCCTCAACGAAGTGCTGATCCAGCTCAAGATCAGGGTGGGGCAGGAGCTCGAAGCCCTTGAGTCCGAAGTCGTTGAGCCTGAGGTCCTGGAGGCTGAGGGCCCGCAGCCTTTTAAGGAAGCCAATCAAAAACGCACAGAAGAGTCACTTTAACCAACCTTAACAAAAGGAGATTTTTATGAACTTAAAAAAGTTTTTTGCCTTAAGCCTCGTTTTGGGCCTGAGCACGCTGGCCTTATTTCTGCTGCCTGAGTTGGCCTTGGCCAGTCTTGAGGGCAGTTTGCAGAACTTGAGAACCTCTTTGGTTCGAACTGTTCTGCCTCTCTTGGCGGTGATCGGGATGTGCTTTGCTGCCATCTCATTTTTTCTCGGAAGCCCAAGAGCCAAGGAACATTTTTATTTGGCTTTGATTGGGGCCTTTATTGCCTTTGGAGGACAGTCTCTTGTGGATTGGGTCTCTTCAATCGCCCGCTAACGAACTTAAAACAAGCCAAGAGAGGAGTGAATTTAGATGAAACAATGGATTTTTATGATGGGCCTATTAGCGTTGTCCTTAGGTTGTGGCCAGGAGTTTGAGGACTCTCAAGACCAAGACCCTCCATTAGAGGGCATTGGCCAAAGTGTTGCCCCCATTAGTCGACTGTGGCTAGAGGAGAGGACCGGGTGGGCCAAGATTCAACCCAATGCCAATGAGGAGACTCAAGTCTTCCGCCAAGAGGAGGGGGGCTGGCAGATCACTCAGCCCATTTGGGTGGACAGAAAGGCCACAGAGCTTAAAGAGATTTCTCAAAGCCCTGGGCTGCGCTTTGAGGTCATGGAGGGGGAGGCCCTTAAGAGCTTGCACCTTTCCTTTTACTTCCAGTCCCAGCGCTTTGGAGAGGTTTTAGGTGGTCACCGAATTGAAGCCATTCGCCAGGGGCAAAGCTATTTTATTCCCTTTAACATCCACTTTCTGGGCTTGGCTCTATCTGGGGTCAAGCCTTCGGAGATGGTCTGGTTTCATTTAGAGCTTGAGTGGGGCGATGGGCAAAAGAGAGACTGTTACATAAGATTTCATCTCCAGCAAGAGCCCCCCGAGGTTTTGATATCGGGTCAAGAGCTGAGCATTAAAGACTACAGGGAAGAGCAGAGAGCCCGGCACTTTAGTGGGGATTTGTCCTTTTATGAGTGGCAGATCAACAACCCAACCAATGCAACTATCAAGGCCGAGCTGGATTTCTCCTCGGTTGTGGACCTTAAGCAGGGAGTCTTTAAAACTTGGCACTATGCCGAGGGCAACCGCTCTAGAAGGCGGGTGCATAAGACTGAGGGCACCGATGCCTGGCATACAGCTCCAGGCCTGCGCATTGATCTCTACCGAGGAGAGCAGCGGATTCGCTCCCTTGCGGTGAGTTCTCAGTTAAGGGCTCAGCAGATTGATGTGGATATTGATCCCAATGAGACTATCTCTGCCCGGGTCGTTGCTGAGATGGGGCGAATGAAACGTTGCTCGATGCCTGCCGATTACTCGGAAGCCTTATCTCAGGACTGCAGGGACAGCGGTCGGGGAAACATTGGGATGCCAGGCGATATTCTGCCCCCTGTGACTTGCACCGATGTCTATTATCCAGCCACTCATAAGGATTTAGGGGCGCGCTTTGAGTACCGCTTTTTGGTTTCAGGGCTGGTGCGCTACCGCTCGCAAAATCCTGAAGATGAGCTGCTTCGCACTGAAATCCCCGAAAAGGGACACTGGTCGGCCAAGGGAAAGCAGGTGCCCAATAGAACGCAAAAATTTCTCAACTGCTATGGGCTGTTGGTATGAGAAGGCATCCTGGTCCCAGACTCTTAGAGACTCCAAGCCAGATTCTCGGCTTTGAGATTCCAGAGATTCTCTTTCTCACCTTCGAGATGAGTCTGCTGTCCTTCCTGTTTGCCGAGAGTTCCTACCGAAGCCTTATTGCCTGGTCGGTGACAGGCTTGACCGCACTGACCCTGGTTTTTCTTAAAAGAGGTCGGCCGCGGGGCTACACCCAAACTCTTGTTAAGGCCCTGGGCTACTCCCAGGGGATATCTCGGTCCAGCGAGCTGCCGGAAAGCTCTCTTAATAGAATCAAGACCCAAAGGAGGCCACAAAAGTGATCAGTTGGACAAAAGACTTTCGCCAAGCTCTGCCCTATGGAGAGCTCCTGGAAGAGGGACTGGCTTTAAATAATAAGGAAGTGGTCTTAGCCTTTGAACTCAGCCCCCTGGCTACGGAGGGCTTAAGTGAGGAGGCCTTTGAGCTTCGCGACTGGGA
>SKYF01000093.1 GCA_007128005.1 Bdellovibrionales bacterium | reverse complement strand
GGCTCTTTCAATATTTATGGGATTACCCAGAAAGGCGGCTATGTTCCGGATCAGGCTTTCTAATGCTTCAGATCTGTAGTCTTTGCCGTCTATAACTGCTTGTCGGAGTAGGATAGCTTCACCTGCTATTTTATCTAGCGAGTCTCTTGGATCGGCGAACTCCATGCCAGGAATAGGAATAAACTCATATTCTAAACTCCCTGAAAAATTAATGGTTTGCCCTTTAGTTTTGTCCTCGGGGTGAGGGAGGTAAGAAAATTCCTGGGTGATGGTGCTTCCAGGAAAAACCCACATATAGTGTTTGTGATTGACCAGGCCTGGGTCTGTGTTCCGGTTGAGGGTATTCTTAAGACCAGCATAGCCCTCCTCATTCTGCCGAGCCCATTTGATGTCAAATCCATCACTGGCGACTTCTCTGTTGAGTATGACCAAATAGGTATTTTCGGGAACTTTATAGTTGACTTGGATCTTGCCGTGAAGGTTCGGCTCACTGTAGTTCCAGTAGTAAGTGGTATGGGTGCATCTCCTATTGAAATCTGCGTAGTCTTGACCACCTTGATCATCAAAAGGCCTGGATTCTGAAAGGTCAATACGGATACGAGTGGATTCAATCTCTGCTTCCATTGTAAGTTCACGGAGGAGCTTGTTATTATAGTGAATTCCACTGGCGACCGCCTGACTTGAGCTGGATTGGGTGGTCACCTGCGTGTCAGAGTAAATAGGACCAAGACTATGGGGGGTTAAGGTTTTCCCCTGAAAGCGCCCACACCTAATCTTTCCGTGTCTGTGTCGGTGCACTAGTCCTGTAACTTTCATGTTTGCAGTGATATCCGTTTCCAGGCTGATTTGAGACTGGATGTTGGGCGAAAAAGTCATGAGTAAGAGCATTAAGCTGATGGGCTTATTGAATGTCTTCACAGGGGCCTCCTTTATGCATATTGTGCGCGAAGTAATGTTTAATCGTGTAGGGAAGTTGAGAAAAAGCTTGGCTCCAAAAGAACTCTCCCATGCCTTGACTTGAGAGCATTAGATCAACCCAACCATCTTTATCGATCCGTTCTTGAAGCCTTTCACTGGCAAGTTGGTCAATGGAGCTATCGTAAAACGGGACGTAAGGGTTTGTATTACGGTACTCGTCTTTTAGAATTTGGTAGGCCATTCCACAAAACAAGTTGTGTAAGTTAGACAGAGATCGCCTTCGAGGGTTGACCGCATTGAGGACCTTCTCACCAAGTCCTGGAACTATTTGGGATGAAGACTTTTGGTCCAACTTGAGAATCTCAATGCGACGGGGAAGTCGTCCATTGTCGCTATGGGTGAGAATAAAAGCCACTGAAGTGAGCTGGCCAGTGGCCCCATCAAGCTCAACGACAGGGCTCCAATATTTAGTCAGTATATCGGAGAGAAAGACTCCATCGTTATTGAGCAAAATGTTGCCCTTTTTGGCCTCACAGGTACTGCGAATCTCTTGATAGAGACTTGTGTCCCGGCAGCGACGGGTTTGAAAGTCTTGTTCCATGGCACGGCCAAGGTGGTACCTCTCCAGATCACCTGCCTGGATCAGATCTTTGCGAACCGCATTGGGGCCAAGAGAGCTCTTGAGCTCAAAAAATTCCTGCTCGGTGGATTCGTAAAGGCTTTCGAGTTCTGCTTCGGTTTTATATGAAGTCTCCTCAAAGGGGGTTTCTTGGTTAGCCTCGACTTTTGAGGACCAAGAGTTAATGACAAAGTTTTTGCTGATTCTCCCATCATGCCAACGGGTGACTAGGGAGTTTTGAGGTGTCTCAGTCACCACATAAATGGTCCTGTCATTTTGGCTGACTCGGCCAATCTCTCGTAGATCACAGGCATCTGGCTCAGTGAAGACGCAAATTGCTACCACTTCAATGAGAACATCCAGATCATTCATCTCAATCAGCCATTGGCTGTAGTAGTGAAAGTCCTCGGGTATCGTAAGATTTTGAACCTGAGGTTTCGGAGTCGGTTGGGGTGAAATTGTTACGACTTCTTTGCTACAGCCCATTATGCTTATAAGAAGGGCGAAGACGAAAAAGTAAATTTTCATGGCTTTAAGTCCCTTTGGTTGTTGGCAAAGCGATTTTCAAAAAACCGAATGGCCGTCTTTATTTCTGTTTCAATGAGAGCTCTAAGTTTTCGATAGCCTGGGTAGTCCTCCGCCCTGTGGGGGCCGATGGGGAGTTGAGAAGAGGACCTCTTATCCATAGGAGGAACAACATCCCTGTGGAGCTCGGAGAGTTCTTGCACCATGGCCAGAAAAGTAAGCTCTGAGAGTCTCTCCTCAGTGAAGGAGGGAGGTAAGGAGACTTCTGCCAGGATGACCGATTTTTGCGCTGGGGAGACTTTCTGGCCATTTTGTAGGTACTCCTCCACAGCTCGGCGATTGGCAAACCACTGCTTCCAAGACTCGTGTTGAGGGGCATAGTAGATAGAATCTGAATGGATAGCCTCTACAATATCTGCGAGCCGAAATTGGTACTTGGCCAGCTGCTCCTCCACCAGAGAGGTTAGGCTTTCAGAGAATTCGGCACAGATAGGGAGTTTCTTGCAGTCGGCAGCCTCAGCAAGACGCAAGACTCGCTGGAAGATAAAAGGGCTTGAAAGCCAGGCCTCCACTAAAGGAGTGGTTATCCTTATATCCCCCCGAGCCCTCTCCACTGAGCGGGCGGCCATAAGCTCTCTAAGGACTTGGGTGTTCTCTAGGAGCTTGCGCTGAAGGTAGAGCCACCCTAAAACACTCTCTACAATCGCCCACTCCTCGGCAGTATCGGGTGGCACATCTAGACCCAAGCCCCAGTTGAGGGACTGAATGTCCACAGCTGTCCACAGTCTTGGAATGGAGACTAAATTCATGGACAAATCTTGGGAGCTTGAGGAAGTAAAGCTTGGGGAGGCAAAACTGTTAAGCCAAGCATCTCGGCCATTGAATTCTTTGAGTTTTTCAATAAATTCGCAAGCTTCCAGCTGCTCTCCTAGGCGCCCCTGGCACTCTGACTCCACATATCTACTGAGTGAGGCCAGCAGCTCGGGACCCACTTGGTCGACCTGAGTGAGCGCCAAAAACAGATCGGGATAAGACCTCAAGTTATTGAATTTACCAATAATCTCGGAGCTGCCTCCAAAGGACTTAGCTCCCCATATGGTTATGCAAAAAACAGATATCAAAAACCCTAAAAACCGCATTTTAATTCCCGTCTCAATAGACTGAGTTGCTCAGACAGGCCTCTCGATAGCAATGCCCATGCCACAGTTGGCGTGCTCTAGGTTTGAAAGAATTCCATAAGTAAGGTAGGGAAAATGGGACTGGATAACTTATTGAGTCCTCCGATGGAAAGGCATAGATGTTTTACAGCGAAGGTTTTACCGGCATTTATCAAAATATTAGTCAGGTCAGCCCCTCTCAGGTGTTCATTGGACAGTACTGGGATGAGTTTGGTTTGGTATGCCACCTGGTTCCAGATGAATCTGAAGTCCTTATGTTGGGTCTTGGGTATGGGGGTGGAATTCGACCCATATTTTCAAGCAAGAATAACTATAATCTCACCTGTGTGGACTTAAATGTCGAGTACGTGGATAAATGCAGCAAATTGTTTGACGACCATTTTCCAAAAATTCGGTTCAGGGCTTATCAGCAGGATGCCATTGAATTTCTGAAGTTGGAGACTCGCTTCTACGATTGTATTTGGGTAGATGTTTATCAACCAGAGGCCTATTGTGACTTTGTCTTAAAAGAAGATTTCTACAGTTTATTGCGGAGTCGCTTGGGCCAAGGGGGCGTTGTTTTTGTTAATTCCTATGGTCTTCCCAATCAATTTGAGCCTCTCCGGCAATCGGGCCCCCAGTCTTATTTGAGCCAGGTTCTGAAAGCACAGTTTTCCTTTGTTGGAGCCATTCCCTATCGTCGTAACATCACCTTTGTTGCTGCTGATCAGAGACCTCGCATCAGACCTGTTCAGCCACACGCCGATTTAAACAGTTTGGATCGTCTGTCCCTGCAAACTATGAGATTAAAGCTGGAGGCCATTCAAGAGGTGGGCAGTCACTTACAGTCTTCTCAGGCTTCTATTGAAGCCAAAGACCTTCTATTTTCAGAAATTGATAAGAAAATGAGAGCGGGTTGGCTTTTGATTATGGAGGAGTTGGGGAAGTTTGGGGCATTCCTTACTGAGCCGAAAGACCTTTTAAATCTCATTCAGAACCAAACACTTTGTGAGAAGATTTTAAATAATCTCGAAGGCCTCTCAACTCCTGTCCGCTCATTTTTTCCCATACTCTGTGCATCGGAGTCGAGCCTAAACCCAATCAATGTGGCTTGGATCCTCAACTGGACATTGGAGAACTGGCATCGATTGAAGTCCACTGATCCAGTTCTTTACCAAACGATTTGGTTGCCCCAGATGTGGGCACTAGTCTGCCAAGAATCCGGTCAGTATAAATCCTACTGCTTCCAGATCTATGGACTTATAGACAAGGAGAGAG
>SKYF01000132.1 GCA_007128005.1 Bdellovibrionales bacterium | reverse complement strand
TGGCAAAGCCCTCACTCCAGGCCAGTCTTGGGTCGATGACAGAGTTGCCATTATGTGCTCCCCCGGGAGAGTCCGAGCGAGATAGAACGTCTTCTAAAAAGTGGCCGTATTCGTGAATAATCACCGAGTTGTCAAAGTGATCTGTGTCCGTTGAGTTGACGTCTCCATTGACTCCTCCTAGGATAAAAAGCCGGCCCAAGCCGGGAGTTCCATGGCCGGGAATATAGAAGCTGATAGGGCCCGCATTGGGAGCTAAATAGGAGCCAGGGTTGAAGCCAGGCTCCCAGTAGACTTCTGCTTTGGGGGCTGTTGTGAAGTTTTCACAAAGCGCATATGTGTCCGAGCAGTCCCCGACCTGTTCACGAAGGAAGATGTTTGCCTCTAAAATCTGATCGTAGATATTGAAAGCCCCACCCAGCAGCCCATCTCTATCGCCATGAGCGATCAGTGTCCCAAGGTTTTGATCAGTCGAGGGGACCACTGTGGCGGTCAATGAGAAGAGCTGAGCGGTTTCAGGACTCCTTAGCACGGAGACCTTTACAAAGTCATTGAGCGCTCTGGAATTGACTGTAAGGAGAAAGCTGGCATCTCCCTGGGGAAGAGTAAAACTAAAGCTTCCTTCCTCGTCCGTCTCTGCACATTGAACGGCCTCCCCCGCCGCGTTGGTCACTCGGACTTCTGCGTAGCGAATGGGCCTGGGGTCTCCGACATGTCCCAGACCTCTTCGATTTTGACCTGGCCCAGGGCCGTTGTCAAAGAGCTCCCTTGCGGTGTATTGGGCGATTCCGGTAACAGTCACCAACTCACCGGAATAGCTAATGGGCGAACTGCAATAGGTGACCTCGCTGGGACCTAAATAAGTTGGACTGATCCGGCTGTTTCCCGCAACACGTGAAGTCTTCCCTGGTCCACATCCAGATAGAAGTAGAAGAAAGAGGGCGGGAAAAATCAGAAGCCGCTGAATTTCAAAGTGCATGATCACTCTATCGGCTGGGGAGGTCATGGACTAAAGACGTGAGGCTCAAAAAGAAGTGCAAAATATTGAGTGTTTCAAAATGAGATAATTATCCTTAAGCACCAATTGACATTTGCTCTTGATCAGGCGGAATCTGTTGAGGCAGAATAGGTCTTTAGGAGAGGTTAAATCTTTGGAAAAAGGCTACAATTCAGATATTGTTCTCAGGGGCATTAGCTACCACGTCCAAACCGAAGACTGGGGCCGGGCAAATCCGTATTTAGTGAGTCGAGTGTTTCGTGATGGGGCGGTGGTAAAGAGTATCAAAAACTCCTATCAGGAAATCCTTCCCAACGGACCTAGGTCCGACTCTCATTCAATTCGACTCGCCATGCGAGTCCAGCATGAGCAAATTCTAGACCTGTTGACTGCTGGTCAACTTTTCTAGGACTCGATATACTTGGAAAATGATTCGTTTTTCCCATACCTATAAGTCCTATACTGGCGATATACATGCTCTCAAAGATATCAGTTTATCTATAGAGAAGGGCGAATTTGTCTTTCTTACTGGTCCGAGTGGCGCAGGAAAAACAACTCTATTTAAGTTAATATCGGCCTATGAGCAGTGTACATCGGGAAGTGTAGAGGTGGCCGGCTATGATCTTAATCGTATCAAATTCAATCAGATCCCTTACTTTCGCCGTAGATTAGGGGTGGTTTATCAGGATTTTCGACTACTGAAGCAGAGGACGGTGTTTGAGAATGTGGCTTTGCCTCTCGAGGTCAGGGGAGATCGTTACAGCTACATTGAGAGGCGAGTCAAAGATGTTTTAGATCAGGTCTCGTTGAGTTTTAAATTGGATAGCTTTCCTGAGCAGCTCTCAGGGGGTGAGCAACAAAGAGTCGCTATAGCCCGGGCCCTTGTTCACCAACCGGGGGTGCTGATTGCTGATGAGCCAACAGGCAATTTAGACCTCGGTCTGAGTCGTGATATTATGGATCTTCTTGAGAGGGTGAACGCTCAGGGGACTACAGTTTTTGTTGCGACCCATGATATGGAACTGGTGAGGAATTCAAAGCGACGGGTAGTGGATCTAAAAAATGGCTCGCTGGTGAGGTCGCTGTGAATATATTTCGCGAGTTTTTAAGGAGTTGGTCCAAACAGCCTGGGATGCAGCTGGCGACACTGACTGTATTGACGGGAACTTTCACAGTCATTGCGGTCTTTATGGGGCTCCAACAAAATCTTGGGTCGATCCTATCAAGGTGGGGAGAGACAGTACAGATCACCGCTTACTTAGAGGATCGCCTGTTTTTGGAAGAAGATATCGATGAGCACATTGACAAGCTCAAAGACGATATCCGGAGCTACCCTGCTACAAATCAGGTTGAATTTGTGTCCAAAGAAAAGGCCGTTGAGAGATTCCAAAAGCGGATGGGAACCTACGTTCCAGATATTCTAGGTGATGAAAGTCTGGGGAGTCCCTTGCCGGCAAGCCTTGAGATTCAACTCAATCAAAGTTGGAGAAATCCGGGGCAGTTTGATGCCTTGGTGCATATGGCCGGAGAGATCGCAAAGCTGGTGGGAGTGGAAGAGGTCTCCTATGGACAGGATTGGGTAAAAAACTACGCTTCGGTGGTAGGTTTTTTTAATTCTTCTAGCTCTGCCTTGATTGTTTTGCTCTTGGCAGGAAGTCTTCTGGTGGTGGGAAATTCCATTCGAAGCTCAATTTATCAACGCCGAGAGGAAATTGAAATACTAGAGTTGGTGGGTGCAACTCCTCGGATGATTCGAGCTCCTTATTTGATGGAAGGAGCACTTATGGGCTTTCTGGCTGCTGGGTTGGCCTTGATCATAGCTGCAGTTCTGGCTTTTTGGCAGATCGAACTATTTACTGAGAATCTTGGATTTCTTGGTCTATCAGGGACTCTTGGCTACTTGGGCCTGGCCCGGAGTTTAGGAGTACTGCTTTTAGGCATTGTATTTGGACTGCTGGGTTCCTATTTTTGTGTGTGGAAAATATCTCGAGGGCAAAATAGGCCCCAAGACAGTTGGGGCTTTTGAAAGTGAAGCTAATTTCCTTGAACATGATTTTTATCTGTCTTTTGAGCTTTGTCACAACAGCAACAGGGGAGATTGAGCTTGAACAGAAACTTGTCCTAGAGCTTAAGGAGGCTCGCAACGAGATTCTTCAGAGCGATCTAAGACAGCGGGAGATTTTAGCAGAGCTACACACTCTAAATGAGCAGATCAGAGCCGTGGGTTTACGCAGAGGAAGGCTTAATGAAAAGAATTTTAGGGCTAAGAATGATATTCGAGAGGTGGCTCGTGAAGTTGTTGAGCTTGAGGAGCGTATCTCGGAGCAGGCTAGATACTTAAGGCAAAGGCTAAAGGCCATGTATATGTTGGGGGAAATGGGCCCCATTCCACTTTTATTCTCGGCGACCAGCTCACACGAGTTGGATCAGAATTTACGATTTTTTAAATTGATTGCTGAAAGAGACCACCGATTGATTCAGAGCTACAGGCAGAACCTATCCCGACTCCAACATCAGCATGAGAGTTTGGCACGTCGGGTAGAGAGCTTGGTGAAACTAGAAAGACAGGTTGCCCAGCAAGAGGAACTTCTGGACTCTCAACAGCGGCAAAGGGCGACAATTCTTCAGGAGTTGCGCGATAGCACCCAGATTCAGCTGCAAAGAGTTCAGGACCTTAGAATCTCTGGCGAGTTAAAGGACTTGCTGAGACCCACTTTTTTTGAGCAGAAGGGGCACCTGAGGCCTCCTATTCAAGGTCGAGTGAAGCGAGGCTTTGGCCTTATTGCTGATCCCGATTATAAGTTTCGTCTGCTTCATAAAGGTTTGTTTTTTCAAGCCCCTTTGGGCTCCGAGGTTCGAGCCATCTTTTCTGGACATGTCGCTTTCTCTGGCCACCTACCGGGTTATGGTCAAACGGTTATTCTGGACCATGGAGACAATTATTACTCTGTGTATGGCTACCTGAGGGAAGTTCAAGTGAGTCAAGGAGATGAGTTGGATGCGGGCCACTTGATCAGCTTGGTGGACCAGGGGCCTCTTGAGAAGCTTTCCGGGCTTTATTTTGAGATTCGCCATTTTTCAGACTCGATTGACCCAAAGTATTGGCTTATTACAAGGAGAACGCCATGAAGAGAAACTGGATATTTTTTACTGTGCTCGCAGTGGTGTTATTCAGCCTTAGTAATAAAAAAGAGCATATCTCTGCTTTTGCCAATGAGAGGTACTCTGAGCTGCAACTCTTTGCCAAGGTTCTCAACTTGGTTCAACAGTACTATATAGAGGAAAAAGACACAAAAAAACTGATCTATGGAGGCATCAAGGGAATTTTAAACGAGCTGGATCCCCATACAAATTTTCTGCCTCCAGAAACCTTCAAGGAGTTTGAAGCGGAGACAAGTGGAGAGTTTGGAGGTTTAGGCATTGAAATCACGGTCAAAGATGAAGTCCTGACGATCATTTCCCCTATTGAAGATACTCCCGCAGCAAAGGCAGGTCTTCAGGCCGGGGA
>SKYF01000085.1 GCA_007128005.1 Bdellovibrionales bacterium | reverse complement strand
TCCTGATTGGCCTCACGCGAGACCCCTAAGATTTCATAATAGTCTTTTGCCATGCAGAACTTAATATGGGTCCGAATGGGGCTGGGTCAAGGGGGATGGCTGATAAAGACGATATTGGGGGGTGGGCTCCCTACAAAGTTCAGACATTCTGCTTGAACTACTGAACATCTCTTCTCTCCTCAATTTCCTTCTTTCGAGATTGAAGGCTATTCCAACGCTCTTGCGCCGCCACAGGCCACTCTTCAAAGGGTGTCTCCCCAAGAAAGTCCATCAAAGTCGCCAACCCTATTTCTACCTGCCCAATTTCTGAGTACAGCCGTGCTGAAAGCAGGTGAACCCAATCAGGAGCTCCATGTAGTCCTGCTCGATGAAAAAGCTCCGCTGCCTTCTCAACATCCTGTTCTTCGTACAGCTTATGGTAGGCGGCTCGGTATAATAATATCCAATCTTCAGGATAGACTTTTAGCCCCTTCTCGTAAATGTCTGTAGCCCCTTGAATATCGTCCACAATAATACTCAAATAAGTGGCACCATTTGTGTATACTATTTTGAATCGAGGATCTAATTCAGATATCGCGTCTAGCATGTAATATGACCATCCCCTTTGGCACCTGTGACTCCTCTTTTCCTCCTCTTCTGATACTAAGCCACCTTCCTTTTGCTCCCTTTCTTGCCCACAAAAATCAAAGTCCTGAATTGTTCTCAACCAAAGACTATCTGCCAGTGCTCCATCATAACCAAAGGATGTATGCCTAATAAAAGATGGTGGATAAATGAGGGGCTCACGACTCCCAGACAATAGAGTTGCATTATGTATTGAATGTCCCGAAATGTAAATCGCGACAATCATAAGCAAAGATACTAAAACAGATGCCTTCCAGGCTACCGACATATCACCAAAATCTATCAAACCTAGATGCCGTAAGACAAATCTAAAGAGAGCAATATGATTCCATAATCATGCCCCTAAAAAAAAACCCACTCGGAGAGTGGGCTTTTTGATTCTGTAAATCCAAGCAACGGCAATTATCAGGGAATACCATTCTGGACGTTGGTCAGGGTCTTGTCTTGATCTATTGACCACTGGTCCACAACTGCAGCCCCCAAAGATCCTGCAGCAGAAGCAGTGAACACCATGGGAGGACCAGCAACAACCAGAGCGGCTGGAAGAGCGCCGGGAGCCACAGGGGCGGTAATCAGCGAGCACCCCTCCGCTACGGCTGGTGCCACTCCACAACCATAGGCCGTTAAATCAAAGTGCGTTGCCGCAGTGCCAGCCGCAGCTCCAGGCCCCGTATAGTTAGGCGGGGAGTTTACTGCACCAGCACCTGAAAATCCATGCTGATAGCGGAAGGTTCCCGTTGGCTGATATCCAATGTTTCGAAAGTCAGCAAAATACTGCTGCCACTCGGCTTGAAAGGCTCTTTGAGCAGTATAGATAGCTGATAAAGCCGTCTTAGCTTCGGACTGCCTTGCTCGAGCTTGGAAGCGTTGGAAGTTAGGAATGGCCACGGCGGCCAGGATTCCGATAATGGCCACCACGATCATCAGCTCGATGAGCGAGAAGCCTTTTTGGTTTAAGTGCTTTCGAATCATAATTTGGGTCCCCCTTATTGGTTACGTTCGTAAAAATTGAACTTCTTACTTTTACCTTATCGATTGTGAAGCAATTTTTCTTGAGTGAAAAGTACGAATTTATTTTTTTTTATTTATTCTAAATTTGAGACATAAGTCTGTCTCAAAACGAGAAGCAGAAGAGGTTCTCTATAGGCAACTTTTGTGCTAGAAGGCCTCAGTGAGGCTAGAAACAGACGAGGTGAGAACATTGATGACGCAATACAGAACCCTGCAACCCCTCAGCAGTGGAGGGGGAAATGACCCCACAGAGGGGCCCGAGATGGAAGGCGAAGGCCAGACCCTGACCAAATACCGGCCCAAGGTCAAGAGGCCCTCTCTCTATAAGGTGATCCTGCTCAACGATGACTTTACCCCCCAGGACTTTGTGGTCTTTGTGTTAAGAAAATTCTTTCATAAAACCGAGGATGAAGCCGTTAAGATTATGTTACAAGTCCACCATCAGGGCGCTGGAGTCGCGGGGGTGTACAGCTTTGAGGTGGCCGAGACCAAGGTCTATCTGGTCAATGAATTTTCTCGCAGCAAACAGCACCCATTAAAGTGTATAATGGAAAAGGAGAGCTCTTCGGACGAAGACTGAGCTCTGACTGTTAAAGGACTTAATTTATGTTAGACCCCAAATTAGAGAGAAGCCTAGGCTATGCGGTGGAAAAGGCCCGCGATGCCCGCTGCGAGTATGTCAGCCTGGAGCATATCCTGCTGGCCCTGGTGGTGAAAAACGAGGAGGCCGGACAGATTTTGCGTCACTGTGGCGCAGACCTCAACCGTCTGCGCCAGGGCCTTGAGGACTTTATCGCCCAGCAGTGCCCCGTGCTCAGCCCCAAAGAAACCAGCAAGGACCCCGATTGGCGGCCCGAGCTGACTTTGGCCTTTCACCGCCTCTTGCAAAGAGCGGCCATCCAGGTCCAGAGTGCGGGAAGATCTCGAGTGAACTCCGGCCATCTGCTCGTGGCCCTCTTTCACGAGACCGAGTCCTTTGCCCACTACCTTCTCCAAGAGCAGGGGGTCACTCAGTTTGATGTGATCAACTATATCTCCCACGGCCAGGGGTCTTCTGGAACTCTGAGCGGCAGCCCCCTGGCTATAGATGGCCTGCCCAGGGAGCGCGGAGAGCCTGGAACTGGGGTTGGAGCTGATGGCTCTGGCTCTGCGGGGCCCAGCCCCTCAGCCCTGGAACGCTTCTGCCAAAACCTCAATGAGAAGGCCAAGGCGGGCAAAGTCGATCCCCTGGTAGGTCGAGAGGACATCCTGGAGCGCTCCATTCAAGTGCTCGCCAGACGCAGCAAAAACAACCCCCTCTTTGTGGGTGAGGCCGGAGTGGGCAAGACCGCCATTGCCGACGGCCTGGCTCAGCGGATTGTGGAAGCCAAAGTGCCTGAGAACCTCAAGGAGTCGGTCATCTTTTCTTTGGATATGGGCTCTCTGCTGGCCGGCACCAAGTACCGGGGAGATTTTGAAGAGCGCATCAAGGCCGTGGTGGAAGAGCTTAAGAACAAACCGGGCTCCATCCTCTTTATTGACGAGATTCATACTCTCGTGGGGGCCGGTGGGACGACCGGCGGCTCCATGGACGCCTCAAACCTGCTAAAGCCAGCCCTCAGTGACGGCTCTATCAGCTGTATGGGGTCGACCACCTATAAGGAATTTAAGAACCACTTTGAAAAAGACCGAGCTCTCGCCCGCAGATTTCAAAAGATCGATGTCAAAGAGCCCTCTGTGGCCGAGACCATCAAGATTTTAGAAGGGCTTAAGAGCCGCTACGAGGAGTTCCACCAAGTGCGCTACTCGAAGGTCGCCCTTGAGGCCGCAGCCGAGCTGTCCTTTAAACACATCAGCGGCCGTCAGTTGCCGGACAAGGCCATTGACGTCATTGACGAGGCCGGAGCTGCCGCCCGCATTCGCGGAGTTAAGACCATTCAGGTTCGCGATATTGAAAAAGTCATTGCCGCCATGGCGCAGATCCCTCCGCGCACCGTCAGCACCTCAGACAAGGACAAACTCAAAGAGCTCGAGCCCGGCCTCAAGAGCGTGATTTTTGGCCAAGATGAGGCCATAGAGCGCCTGGTTGCGGCCATCAAGCTCTCACGCTCAGGACTTGGGCGAGAGAACAAGCCCGTGGGCAGCTACCTCTTTGCCGGCCCCACCGGAGTGGGCAAGACCGAGGTTTCAAAACAGCTGGCCGAGCTTTTGGGGGTTCAGTTTCTGCGCTTTGATATGAGCGAGTATATGGAAAAGCATGCCGTCTCAAGGCTAGTTGGAGCCCCTCCGGGCTATGTGGGCTATGAGGAAGGGGGCTTGCTGACCGACGCTGTCACCAAAAACCCCTACTCAGTGATTTTGATGGACGAGATTGAAAAGGCCCATCCAGACCTGATCAATATCTTGCTCCAGGTGATGGACAGCGGAAAGCTCACCGACGCCAACGGAAAAACCGCCGACTTCAGCAATGCCATTTTGATAATGACTAGCAATGCCGGAGCCCACGAGGCCGCCAAGGGTGGCCTGGGCATCATGCCCGAGAGCAGCTCAAAGATCTCCCTTGAGGTCATTAAGAAGAGCTTTCGCCCCGAGTTCCTCAACCGCCTGGATGCCGTGGTTGAGTTCCAAGCCCTCAGCAAGGAGCGACTGCTTAAGGTGATTGAGAAGTTTGTCGGCGAGCTGAAAAAACAACTAAAAGCCAAGCGCATTGAAATGAAGGTCAGCCCCGAAGCCCTTGAGTGGCTCTTTGAAAAGGGCCATGAGCCGGCCTACGGCGCTCGCCCCTTTGCCCGGATGGTCGACGAGCACCTCAAAAAACCCATGGTCGATGAGATCCTATTTGGAGCCCTGAGCAAGGGCGGCGGCCAGGTCAAGGTCTCCGTCCAAAAGGGCCAACTGCACTTTGACTACCGGGATCTGTAGTCCCAACCGCGCACTG
>SKYF01000196.1 GCA_007128005.1 Bdellovibrionales bacterium | reverse complement strand
CAGCCGGGGCATCACTGGCCAAAGGACTCCCCCTTCGGCGCTGAAAGAAAAAGCCCAACTCCATTTCGGCCTCCACGTCCTCATACTGGGCGTGAAACATGATCTCGTTGACGTCGTCCCCTTGGGTGATGTCTCCTTCATTGATCTTGGCAATCATGGGCAACAAATAGAAGTTCCCCATCACCACTCTATAGCCCAGCAGATCTCTGGTCGTCAGCCAGTGATCGAAGGGCCCCTCTCCTGCGTGATAGGTCATCCCCAGGCCAAAGTGCAAGGGTGCTCGCCCAACAATCAAAGCGCCGTGCTCCTGAATGTAGGTCAAATAAAGGTGGGTGACTTCCAGGGACTCTGAGCTCTGCACCTGAGTGAGGGCATTGGAGTCGTGGCTATGGGTCGCATTCGCAACAACTCCTGGGCCGCTGCCAAAAAACTGGCCCAGCTGAGAGTTGGGGTAGTTGTCTGAATTCAACAGATCAAAGCGAGCCTGAATCAGGAGCCCATCGCCGGCGACAATCTGGGGGCGAAGGGTCAAATGGTGGAGCCCATAGGTTTTGTTGACCCCTTTGTCCAATTCAGGGTTAAAGAACTGATAGCCTTCAATCCGATAGGTCCCTGACCACTTAAAATCCATGGCCTTCAATGGGGGCGCAACAAGCATCAAAGCCAGAGCCATTAAACCGAGGACCCTTGAGTTTTTCATTATCATCTCCGTTTCCCTAAAATTTTCGCACAAAAACCCTACTGCTTCACAACTCCCAAAACCTCAGACTCGCTGAGGATCAGTAAGTCCTGACCCTGCCAATGCACAGGCACTCCTGTGTAATTGGAAAACACGACTTCGTCGCCCACCTGTACATCCATAGGTCTCAGACGGCCCTTTTTATTTTTGCGCCCCGGCCCGACGGCCATAACCCGGCCTTTGAGCGGTCGATCCTTGGCTGTTTCGGGGATGTAGAGCCCCCCTGCCGTGCGGTCGCTCGCCCCTTGCCTCAACACCAAAAGGCGGTCATCCAAGGGGGAAAAATTAAAGTCCGCAGTCTGAGCCTGAATGCGCTGACTGATCTCCTCCACTCGGTGGATGGCTTTGCCCACGGCCTTTTTAAATGTAGACTTGGCCTTTTTAACCTGCTGACGAGCGGTCTTGAGAATCTTTTGTCGCGGGCTCAAAGAACCGCTTCTCGCCTTTTTGGTCGCAGTTTTTTTTGTCGCAGTTTTTTTCTTACCTGTGATCTTTTTACTTACAACCTTTTTAGTGGTGACCTTTTTTTTCTGCGTTGTCTTTTTCGCAGGGGCCTTTTTCTTGGTGGCCTTCTTTTTGGTGATGGACTTTTTGCTAACTTTTTTGCTGACCTTTTTGCTGACCTTTTTGGGGGTGGTCTTTTTCTTTTTAGTTGCCACGACGCTGCATCTCCTCTTCAAAGTACTTGCTGTATAAAACATCCCACTCTGGGCTGCCTTCTACCACACCTCTCTTTAAAGAGGCCACTTTTTCTCGCGCTCTTTGGTCGATCTCACTGGCCTCTTTGACAAACAGAGTGACCGCCCTTTTGATGGCTCTAAGGGCCTGATCATCATCCTCGTAGTCAACAAGATCATCGTGATACAGGCCATCGCAAAGCAAGTGAGCCCAGTGACTCTGTCGCTCCTCAGATAAAATCATAAAATCACCCCTTTTTCCTTGGCCAAGCGCTTTTTGAGCAGGGGAAACATCTTGTAGCGCTGAAACTCACCTGGGTTGTTTCTCTCCATATCGTCCAACATCTTGTGCACATCTTGATCCAGAGTTTTTTCTCTCTCCAGCTCTTTGCCCAAAATCGCCACCGCACGGTCGGCGATTTTATCTTCACGATCTTTAAGCGTGGCAATGCTGGGATTTTTCAATTCCTGCATGACCAAATGAACCAGTCGACGGAGCTGCTTTTCAGTTATTTTCATGCCTTTGACTAAAATGGCCCCAAGCTCTAATGTCAAGTGATGTCAAAGCGAAGGCTCTGGGTGGGCTTAACCCTGCTTTTTGGTTCTGTGACGCTTGCAATCATCTGGGCTGCTCTCTGGATGTTTCAGCTCCATCGAGATATGCAGGCCCGTCTTGCGGAGGGGTGGTTTTTACCCCCAGTGGAGGTCTTCACTGGGCCCGAAGTCCTCTATCCGGGACAGACTCTTAATCTCAAGGCCTTTCGAAGCCAATTGGAGGCCGATGGCTTTCGCAGCCGCGAGGCCCACCAGCGCCTGCTGAGTCGAGACTTTAGTGTTTGGGATCCTTTTCAGTGTCAGGCTCACTTGAGTTTGGCCCTGCCAACTGAAGTCTCTTCCTGTTGGGTGATTCGCAGCCCGGAGCGCCTGCAACTGATTGCCTTCAATCAATCTCGAATCCTGGCCCTCTTTGAGGGTGAGCCCTTTGTCCCCACGTCCCGACTGGAGCTGGCCCCTAGGCTCTTTGCTCAGTTCTATGAAGACCAGCCTATATTGCGGGAGCTTCAGCCCCTGGGGGCCACCCCCTTGGTCTGCCTGCAGGCCATTACGGCCATTGAAGACAGTCAGTTTTTGGAACACTCCGGAGTCAGCTTTACGGGAATTGGACGAGCACTTGTGCGAAACTTTTCCCAGCGTCGTGTGGCAGAGGGGGGAAGCACCATCACTCAGCAGCTGGTGAAAAACTACTTTCTCACCCACGAGCGCACCCTGCGCCGTAAACTTGTTGAATTCTTTATGGCCCTGCTCCTTGAGCTGAATGTGGACAAAGAGGAAATCCTAGAGACCTATCTCAATGTCATCTATATGGGCCAAAACGGTCCCTTTCAGGTGCGCGGCTTCAGTTCCGCAGCGAGGCACTATTTTGGTCGCAGCCTGCAGGACCTGGGCTTGAGCGAGTGTGCCCTGCTGGCAGCTGTGGTCAATAGCCCCGGGCGCTTTAACCCCTTCACCGCACCGGAGCGCGCCTTGAGCCGCCGCAACCTGGTTTTGCAGCGAATGCTCGACCTAAATATGCTCGATGAGGAGAGCTTTGCACAAGCTCAACAGAGCCCCCTTCCTCAGCGCCCACCCCGAACTCTCACCGACCCTGCTCCCTATTTTGTTCAGGCGGTGATGAAGGAGCTGAGACAAAGACGGCTCCCCCTAGAAGAGGGACTTCGGGTCTTTACCTCTCTAGATCCAGCCGCCCAAGAGTTGGCACAGACTTCGGTGGGATCTGAGCTGGAGAGGCTGGAGAAAGCCCATGCCCACCTGCAAGAACTCAAGGCAGAGGGCCGTCCCCTGCAAGCGGGACTCATTGCCGTCGACATTGAATCTGGTCAAGTGATGGCCCTGGTGGGGGGGCGCAGTTGGCGGCAGTCCCAGTTTAACCGCATCACTGAGGCTCGGCGGCAAGTGGGTTCGGTCATGAAACCCCTTGTTTACTTGGCCGCCCTGGAACACAGTCAGCCCAGCGGCTTGAATTACAGTCCCTTAAGTCCCATTCCCGACGAGAGCTTTACTTACAACTTTGAGGGGCAGAGCTGGAGCCCGAAAAACTACGACAACCGTGAATATGGACTGGTTCCACTCTTTTTTGGGCTGTCCCAATCTCTGAACCTGGCCACCGCACAGCTTGGGCTCGATGTGGGCTTGAACTCTCTGGTCGATGTCAGTCGCAGAATGGGGATTGAATCCGAGATTCGCGCCCTGCCTTCACTGACCTTAGGGGCCTTTGAGCTACGTCCTTGGGAGGTCGCTGAGGTCTTTACCACTTTGGCTCGCTTTGGGGAGAAAGCCAGTTTGCGAATGATTCTGCGAGTGGAGGACTTAGGCGGTAAGATTCTCTACTCTCCCCCTTCCGATCGAGGCCTGTGGCAGGTGGCTCCAGAGAATGCAGCCGTCCTGGTCTCCATGATGAAGCAAAGTGTGAGCATGGGCACGGCTAGGAGTCTTCTGTGGAGAGGCCTCACTCACCCCAGCGCGGGAAAAACAGGGACGACCTCCGACTACAGGGATGCCTGGTTTGTGGGTTTCACCCCTCGCACTCTCACTCTGACTTGGCTGGGCTTTGACGACAACCACCCCACAGGACTGACCGGGGCCTCAGGGGCTCTGCCCCTTTGGGCAGAATTTATGAAGGCAATGGGCCGGCGCCACCCACCAGAGGACTTTCACTGGCCTCAGGGGACCCACCTTCGAGAGCTTTCAAAAGCGGAACTTCAGCGACTCTATCCCAACTTGGATTTTCCAGCCCAGGGACTCGAACTCCTCTTGCGCTCCACAGACACTCCCTTTGACCCTTGAGAGGGAGTGCTTGAAATCTTTGCAGAGGCCGGAGCGAGAGGCCGGTGCCAATTTGACACCCCGCCGCAAATAGGCTAAGGGATGACATGGGTGAAAACCAAACCTTTGATTTTTTGAAGTCTTTGCGCTCTGCCTGGCCCATGATTGGGGCCGCCTTGCTGCTTGCACTGATCATCACCCAGTTTCCCCTGCACTATCTGGAGTCGTGGACCTATGACTGGCGGTCTCGACTCAAACCGACTCGCCCCAGCTCAAAGCTTATCGATCTGATCATGGTTCAACCCAGCACACTCTCCCAGCTGAAGGGGGATGACCGTCTGCCTGAGCACAGCCGGCTTTTAGAGGGCCTGGACAAGTCGGGCCCTTTGGCCATTGTCTATACATTTGATCCCACAGATCTCAAGCACAGCGACGAGGAGGCCGAGGAGTTTTTGGCTGTCACTAAAAGCATGAAGACCCCTGTTTACTTTGCCAGCTTCACCTCTCCCCCTAAGGGACAAAAAGAACTTCCCCCACTTGAAAGGCCCTTTGAGCTTATCAAACCCGTGGCCGCTCCCATTGGCTCGGATATCACTCTCTTTGCCAAAGATGGAGTTTCCCGGCGCTTCATCTACTCCATTGATGACAACCTCAGTCTTCATGCTCAACTGGCCCAGCAGATCCAGTCGCAGCACTCCTCTGGCTCGCTGCCTCGAGGCCTGTTTTCCCTGCTGGATGTCGTGCAAGGCTATATCCACTTTTTGCCCTCTGGCAGCTACCCCAGCTATGAGTTTCTTGAGGCCATGGAACAGAGCCACTCCTTATCGGACCCCGAACAGTTTGCGGGAAAAATTCTGCTCATTGGTGACGACTCCTTGCGCTCGAGTCGCTTTTACCTGTCCACCCCCCTATCTAGAGATATCACCGCCATGACCCTAGCTGAAGTCCACGCCAACGCCTTAGATACTTTGATTTTGGATCGGGCTTTGCGCCAAAGCCCTCGGTGGTTCAATCTGTTGGTGACAACCACCATTTCCTTAATGACTCTGATGCTCTTGTTTTATGCCCGCCCCGCTCAGGGCCTGGCTCTCTTGGGGCTTATGGTGGGAGTCTTTGTCCTTTTGGCTTTGGGAGCTTTTGCCCTCTTTGACCTTTGGATTCCCATGTCTCAGCCACTGCTGGCCGTCTTTGTCTGTTACTACTTTTTTGTTCCCTATCGGTTGATTATGGAAAACCGCCGCAGCTGGGAGTACTATCAGCGCAACAGGCTGCTGACCCAAGTGGAAGAGCTCAAAAGCAACTTTATGCGTATGATGTCCCATGACTTAAAGACCCCCTTGGCACGGATTCAAGGGATGGCAGACCTGGTGCTGCAAGAGGGGCAAAGCTCCTTAAATCAGGAGCAAAAGTCGGCTCTTGAAAGCATTCATCACTCCAGTGAAGAGTTGGCTGATTTTATCAGTTCCATTCTCAACTTGGGCCGGATTGAGAGCAAAGAAGTCAAACTCCAGCTGCGCAGTCGAGACATCAACTCCTTGCTCAAAGAGGTCATTGGTAAGTGTGACTACTTGGCCCAGCAAAAAAACATTCGCATCATTCAGGAGTTCGAGCCCCTCTTCAGCATGAAAATGGATGAAGATCTCATGCGCCAAGTGTTCACCAATTTGCTGGAAAACGCCATCAAATACAGCCCCCCCAATACACGCATTCTGGTCAGCACCGAGGAAGTTGACGGACAAGCCGTGGTGCAGATTGCCGACCAAGGCTACGGCATGAGCCCAGAAGACCTGGCCAACGCCTTCACCAAGTTCTATCGCAGCCGACAGGCCACCTCTAGCAGTGTGAAGGGCTCTGGACTGGGGCTGTTTTTGGCCAAGTACTTTGTTGATCTTCACCAGGGAAGAATCTCCGTGGAGAGTCAGCTCAATCAGGGGTCGACTTTTTATATTGAATTGCCTATGAACTTAACTGATTCACAAACTCCCGAGGAGGAGCTCAGATGATAAAAGTTCTTGTCGTAGATGATGACCCAGGACTGCGCCTATCCGTGAAGTCCGCCCTGTCAGCAACTGGGCGCTTTGCTGTGGATGAGGCCTTTGATGGGGTCAATGCCCTGGAAAAAATAAAGGCCTGTCCTGATTTCAACGTGGTCATTTTGGATGTGGACATGCCTCGAATGAATGGTCTTGAAGCGCTCAACGCCATTAAGGAAATGGACCCCTCCATCCTTGTCTTAGTGATGACCGCCTACGCCAACATCGAAGACGCCGTCAAAGTCGTCAAGGAGGGGGCTTACAACTATGTGGCCAAACCCGTGCGCAGTGAGGAGTTGATCCAGATGCTCGACCGAGCTCTGAGCGCCTATTCGATGATCTCTGAGATTGCCGCATCCTCGCCAATGATGTTTGAAAGTGGCCGCAAGATTATCGGCAACACCGACCAGATGAAAAAGGTCTTTAATATCATTAACCGCCTGTCCAAGGTCGACACCCCCGTGCTGATTCGCGGGGCCTCAGGAACGGGCAAGGAGCTCGTGGCGCGAGCCATTCACTTTAATTCGGCCTTTAAAGAGGGTCACTTTGTGGCCATCAACTGCTCGGCCATCCCAGAAAACCTCTTTGAAAGTGAGCTTTTTGGTCACGAAAAAGGCTCTTTCACCGGAGCCGATCAACGCAAAATTGGCAAGTTCCAGTACGCCGAGGGAGGCACTCTATTTTTGGACGAGCTCGGCGATCTGCCTTTGGCCATGCAGGTCAAACTCCTCAGGGTTCTTCAGGAGCGCAAATTCACACCGGTTGGGGCCAATCGCGAGATTGACGCCCACGTTCGAATCATCGCCGCCACCAACAGACCCCTTGAAGAGATGATGAAAGAGGGCCATTTTAGAGAGGATCTCTACTACCGCCTGAATGTGATGCCGATTTTTCTGCCCTCTTTGGCCGAGAGGAAAAGTGACCTCAACCACTTGGTGGACACCTTTATTCAAAAATTCAGCAAGGCCCAGAACAAAAAGATCTATTCTGTCTCTCCTGAGGCCATGGCCGCGCTGATGAAGTACTCTTGGCCCGGAAACATTCGTGAGCTGGAGAACATTATCGAACATGCCTTTATTCTTGAAGAGGGGCCAACTCTCAGCCTGTCATCACTGCCCGAGTTCTTGCTCCGAGCCGTGGGCATTGACCCTGAGTCTGCCAATCTCAGGGGCAACTTTGGGTCGGCTTCAGAGGCCGATGTCCAGAGTCCAAATGCCCCCAGTCCCAACGGCCTAGGTGAGGAGCAGATTGTTCGAATTGAAGGAGAGACCCTGGATTTTAACAAACACAAAGAGGCCTTTGAGCGAGAGTTTATTATCAAGGCGCTTAAGGTTTTCAAAGGCCGGATCAATCAGACAGCCCTTCACGCCAACATTCCCAAAAAGACCCTATTGAGAAAGCTGGAGAAATACGGCATCAACGCAAGGGATTACGCCGACTGAGCCAAAACCTATGGGCCAAAGCGCTGTGGACAAGGCTGTGGATAAGATCGCAAGAACCCCTGGATAAGTTACTGATTTTCATAGATTTATTTTTCCTGTTGATGTCCACAACAACTGCCATTAAGGTCCTGAGCCTTATATGACGACGGCCAATTACCCCCCTCAAGCCTACACCCGTGAAGTTCTCACTCAGGCCTTTAACTGGCTGAGAACCCAGCCTCAGAGTGTCAAGGATCGGGCTCTGACTGCAGACTCCCTGGTGAGCCTCTATCTCCACGCCCGCAGACAGGAGCACCTTGGGTCTTGGGAGAGCGAGGCCCCCGTCAGTTCAGAGAACTTTAAGAGTGATCTTAAAAACCTGGCCCAGGGGCTGCGCGAGTTTGAGAACTTTACTCCCCCTGTGGAAGCCAAGCCCAGTGAAGTCAAGCAAAGTGAGGCAAAACCTCAAGAGACTTTTCAGGCTGCAACCACTCATCACCAGGTGGAACAGGAGACTCGGGTGTCGACCACCTCTACACGAGTCACCGCCAAGGTGACCGCTTCAGGGGTTCAGTTTGACGAGAAAACCCTAGAGACTTTGCGCAAGGTCAGGGCGCGACTGAATTTGAGTTCGGAAGCTGAGGCTGCCCGTATGCTGATCGTCTTGGGAGCCGAAAGGCTCAACCGTGTTCTCCCTCTGGACGAGGACGTCTAAGAGCCCCCAGGCCTTAGACTGTCTGGCGGAGCTTGACAAGGTGTGGCCTGTTTCCTAGTGTCCCATCTTGACATCTTGAAAGGCAGGGCGGCTCCCCATGACTAAGGATACGAACTCTTCTAATTATAAAGACACCCTCAATTTGCCTCAAACAGACTTTCCCATGAAGGGGAACCTCGCCACATCTGAGCCTCAGCGCATGGAAAAATGGCAAAGCCAAGACATTTACCAAAAGATGCTTCAGGAAAACGGCCAAAAGGGGCTCTTTGTTTTGCCCGATGGCCCTCCCTACGCCAATGGCTCCATACACATTGGCCACGTGCTCAATAAGGTTTTAAAGGACATTGTCATTAAATACAAAAATATGTCTGGCTACCAGGCGGCCTTTATCCCGGGCTGGGATTGCCATGGTCTTCCCATTGAACTGAAGGTCACCAAGAAGCTCGGCGGCAAGCGCCAGGAGATGACCGATGCTCAAGTGCGCGAACTCTGCCGTAAAGAGGCCCTCCACTGGGTGGACCACCAACGCGCTCAGTTTCAACGCCTGGGGATTCTCGCCGAGTGGGATCAGCCCTATCTGACTCTGAACCCCGACTACGAGGCCGAAGAGGTGCGAGTCCTGGCTAAGATCTTTTCGCGGGGCTTTTTGTACCGGGGTGAAAAGCCTGTCAATTGGTGTCCGACTCTACAGACGGCCCTAGCTGCAGCGGAGGTTGAGTACCAAGATCACAAAAGCCCCTCTATCTATGTGAAATTTCCCCTTCAGACGGCCACAGGCGATCTTCAAAGGGCCCTCGACCAAGCCGGCCTGTCTCTGGCCGCTGTGTCCCTGGTCATATGGACCACAACTCCTTGGACCCTGCCTGCCAATGTGGCCATTGCCCTCTCCCCCCAGGCGGACTACGGGTTCTATCGCCTGGGAGATGAGATTTTGGTTATCGCTGAAGAGCTCAAAGACTCCGTGGCAAAAGAGTGCGGTCTGGAGGGCGAAGAGGGCCTCTCCACTCCTCTGGTGCGACTGAAAGGGCAACAGCTGGAAGGAGCAAAGGCCCTTCACCCCTTTATGAAACGCGACTCCCAAGTCGTCCTCGGCGATCATGTGACCCTAGAGACGGGCACCGGGGCTGTGCACACCGCTCCAGGACATGGCCTTGACGACTATCATGTGGGACTTAAATACTCTCTGCCGGTGCTCTCACCCGTAGATCCAGCTGGGCGGTTCACGGATGAAGTGCCAATGTGGAAGGGCCTTAAGATTTGGGATGCCAACCCCAAGATCGTCGAACACTTGAGACAAAGTGGTCATCTTTTGGGGTTTAAGGAACTTGTTCACAGTTACCCCCACAACCCTCGCTCAAAAACTCCTCTGATTTTTCGCTCCACTCCCCAGTGGTTTATCCGCATGGATGAGCTCGGTAAAGAGTCTTTGCGCCAGATGGCCCTTCAAGCCGCAGAGTCTGAGATCGAGTTTGTCCCTCAGTGGGGTGCTCAGAGGCTTCAAGCTATGCTCTCCAACTCACCGGACTGGTGTTTAAGCCGCCAGAGGGTCTGGGGCGTTCCTATCCCTGTGTTCTACTGTGCCAACTGCGGGGAGCCCCTGGTCTCTGAGATGGTGATGAATCGTGTGGCCGATAAAATGGAGTCCACGGGACAGGGAATTGAGGCCTACCACAGCCTGGACGTTAAGGAGTTTGTCGAAGACCAGACCTGCGGCTCCTGTGGCCACAGGGAGTTTCAACGGGGCAAGGACATTTTGGATGTGTGGTTTGACTCAGGGGTTTGCCACTCAGCCGTACAGAAAAAGCGCAAGGGCTTGAGCTCCCCTGCCGATATCTATCTTGAGGGCAGCGACCAGCATCGCGGCTGGTTTCAGACCAGTCTGCTGTCCAGTCTTGCTGCCCATGGCGAGCTCCCCTTTAAGGCTCTCATCACCCACGGCTTTGTCAACGATGCCAAGGGCTATAAAATGAGCAAGAGCCAGGGCAATGCCGTCGACCCCGCTGAGGTCATCCAAAAAAGTGGGGCAGAAATCCTGCGCCTATGGGTCGCCTATGAGGACTACGGCCAGGACGTCAATGTGGGCGATGAGATCTTTCAGCGCATCACCGACACCTATCGCCGACTGCGCAACACTCTGCGCTTTATGCTGGGCAATTTAGCTGACTTCGACCCCGCTCAAGACCAAGTGGCCTATGAAAACATGCGCCCTTTGGATCAATGGGCTTTGCATCAGCTCAATGGCCTGGTCACAAAGTCCACTAAGGCCTATGACGCCTATGACTTTTATAAAGTCTATCACGCTCTGAACAACTTTTTTACTGTCGACCTGTCTGCCACCTACCTGGACATTTTAAAAGACCGTCTCTACACCTGGAAGAAGGACGGAGCTGCCCGCCGCTCAGCACAGACAGCAGTCTATCTGATTTTAAGGGATGTCTGCTCACTGATGGCCCCGATCTTGAGCTTCTTGGCCGAAGAGACCTACGAACACACACCTGGAGAGAAAAAAGCCAGTGTTCTGCTAGAGCCCTTTCCCCAACCGCTGGCTCAGCGAGAGCGCAGGGATCTGGAAGAGAAGTTTTCATTGCTTCTTGATGTGCGCTCTCAGACCTCTAAAAAACTTGAAGAGCTACGACAGAAAAAAGTCATTGGCTCTAGCCTGGATGCGCAAATTGTCGTGACAGCCGACAAGGCCAGCTATACCGTTTTGAATGAGTATAGAGAGAACTTAAGAGAGTTCTTTATTGTCTCCCATGTGGAGTTAAGAGAGGGATCTGAGCTGAGTATCGAGGCCCTGCGAGCGGAGGGAGAAAAATGCCCCCGCTGCTGGCACTACAGCCCCAACCTCAATCAAAACTCCCCTTGGCCCGGTGTGTGTCCTAAATGTGTTGAGGCTTTGTCATGAAGATTGAACCCAAATACCTTGTTTTGGCATCCCTGGCAGCAGCCATTGTGGCCCTGGATCAGGCCACTAAGATCTATATCCACACTCAATTTCAACTTGGTCAAAGCCTTGTGGTTATCGCAGATTACTTTAATATCACCTATGTGCGTAACCCGGGAGCGGCCTTTGGCATCCTCAGTGAAGCCCCAGAGATGTTTCGCAGGGTATTTTTTTTCCTTATGACCCCTCTGGCTTTGGCTGTCATTTTGTTGATCCTTCGTGGAGTCCCCAGCAATGATCGGGTTCAGGTTTTGGCCCTGTCTCTGATTTTTGGCGGAGCCATTGGCAACTACATCGACCGACTTCGTTTTGGCTTTGTCATTGATTTTTTGGACTTTCACTGGAGAAATCTCTACGCCTGGCCAGCCTTCAATGTGGCGGACTCGGCCATTGTGGTGGGGGTCGGCCTGTTGATACTGGCCATGTTCACGACTCCACCCACTGTAGAGTCAGGTGACGCAACCACAACAGGCCCCTAATGTACCCCTACCTGAAACTCAGTGAGCAGCTTTTGATTCCGACCTTTTATTTGGTCATCAGTCTCACCGCAAGTTTTCTCGCTCTGTGGGTGGTCTACCGAGCTCGATCCAAGAATCTTCCCGTCAGCGATGCTTTGGACATTGGCTTGGCCCTGTTGGTAGGTGGTTTTTTGGGGGCACGGCTGTTTCATGTGCTCTATGAGGAGCCCCAGTTCTACTTTGCCCACCCTATGGAGATCTTAAAGCTCTGGCATGGAGGATATGTCTTCTACGGAGGGGTGTTTGGAGCCTTGGCCTTGGGCTCTCTGCTGCTGTGGTATAAGCAAAAGAAATTAGGCAACACAGGATTTGCCTCGACCTTTTGGCCCTGGGCGGACTTCTTCGCACCCATTGTGGCGTTGGGCTACGCCCTTGGACGCATTGGTTGCTTTCTCAATGGCTGCTGCTTTGGACACCCCTCGAGCCTGCCCTGGGCCCTGACCTTTCCTAGCCACAGCCACTGGGGAATGAGTCTTAGCTCCCGCCACCCGACTCAGCTCTATGCCTTTGTTTGGGAAATGCTCTTAGTCGGAGCTCTGCTTTGGTGGGACAGGCGGGGGTCAAAATTGACTTCTAGCCCCCCCATCCCCGGGCAGCTGTTTTTGCTGTGGCTTGCCGGGCACTCTCTGGGGCGCATTTTAATGGAGCTGTTTCGCGATGACTTTCGCGGCCCCCAGATGCTCGGGGGCATCTTGAGCATCTCCAGCCTGATCAGCCTCGTACTTTTGGGAACAGCCCTAGCTCTTCTGTGGGGACTATTTAGAGAGAAGAGGGCTTGAAGTCTTCTTGAAAGCTCCTATGAATTGACCATCAACCAGCTGCACGGCATACTGTTTTTGTAAGGTCTATCTTACAAAATTGTAAGATAGACCTTACAAAATTACCAAGGTGAGTCAAATATTATATAAGCACCTAATAATATAGAGGTATTTTATGCAAAATTACCTGGACAGCCCCCCTGAACAACTTCCTCGGCGGTCTTTTGTAGGGAATTTACAGGTACGAATTTCTGAGTCTAGCCCTCTTATCCAGGTCATTTTGGGACCTCGCCAGGTCGGAAAGACCACTGGTGTCATGCAACTTATGGCAACCGAGGAGCGACCCTTTCACTACGCTTCAGCAGACGACACCCTGGCAGCCTCGAGAAACTGGATTTTGGAACAGTGGCAACAAGCCTTGTTAAAAGGGCCTCAGACAGTGCTGGTCATTGATGAAATCCAAAAAATTCACAATTGGGCTGAAACTATAAAAGGCCTTTGGGACCAAAGATCACGTCAAAAAAAATTGCATGCCATGATCCTACTGGGATCCAGCTCCTTAACATTACAGAAAGGACTTACTGAGAGCTTAACAGGTCGTTTCGAAGTTATAAAGGTGCCTCATTGGGGGTTCGCTGAAAGTGCTTCCGTCTTTGGGTACGATCTTAACCGATACCTTACCTATGGTGGTTACCCTGGGGCACATCGCTTCGAAGATGACTATAATCGATGGTTTTCCTACCTCAAACAATCCGTCGTTGAGACTGTCATCGGTCAGGATATTTTAACCCAGACCACAGTTGCAAAGCCTGCACTATTTCGACAGGTTTTTGAAATTCTCTGTGGTCACCCAGCTCAAATTGTAAGCTATCAGAAACTTGTCGGGCAACTGCAAGATAAGGGAAGCATTGAGTCTGTAAAGCACTACATCGAACTCTATCAGGCGGCCTTCCTCTTTGAAACTCTAGAAAAGTACGCAAAGAACAGTAGCCGTCGAAAAGCCTCTAGCCCCAAGATTGTCCCAATGTGTCCCGCTCTCTTCACTCTCAGCGAAGGTCCCTCTGCTCTTGACGACCCGGATAAAATGGGATTTCTCTTTGAAGCCGCAGTGGGAATGGAACTCTCAAAGCTCAGTCAAGGATCTTTATTTTACTGGCGAGAGTCAGACAAAAACGAAGTCGACTTTATTTTGACAATGAATGGGAACACCTATGCTATCGAGGTAAAATCGGGCCGAAGAAAAAGTAAAGACGGTTTAAATGTCTTTTTAAATTTAAATCCCGAAGCAATTCCGATCATCATTACACCCGATAATTTCCCTGATTTCGCTTCAAACCCCGGTGATTTTCTGCGGAAACTATTTAGAGAGAAGAGGGTTTGAAGTCTTCCACTTGAGAGATCACCCGACGGCTAAAAGCCCACCGCTTTTTATACTTGCCCCGAAAGGGTCTGAGTTGAATTCCGCTTCCTCTGGCTGCATCAATGACCCAATCTGGATCCACATAAATCAACACATGGGAGATGCGCTCTCGATCCAAAGAGTCCCAGAGAAAAATCAAATCTCCTGGCTCCAAGGGCGAATCAGGATCTAACAGAGTTCCCGCAGTCTGGGACTGGCGCTCAATATGAGAGCTAAAGCGAATGCCAAAGGCAAAGTTGTACACCCAGGCCGTGTAGTTCGAACAGTCCAAGCCCCCCAGAGCCGGAATGTGGCGATGGGCATAGGGCAAAGCCAGATAAATTTTTGCAGCTCTGATCACTCGCTCTCTGGCCCAGGCCAAGGGATCCTCACCCGGGCCTAAAAGCGGAACGACTGGAGGATAAGTCGTGGGGCAGGGACCAAAACTGCCAAAACTCTGGTGGCACCAGAGTTGGGCTGGGACCTCTGTCTGAGGCATCTGCTTGCGCAACTCAAAGTCCCCCCAAGGCTCCCGGGCGTAGGTCACCTCAAGGGGAGCTGCTTGCTGCTGCTGTTGCTGCTGCTGCTGCTGCAACAGCTGGAGGCAGTCAAAAGAGGAGTTCTCACTGCCCCAAAGTGACCACTGAAAAGCCCCCCCAAGCAGGAGGCCCCAATAAGCTCTCCACCTCACAAATATTTTCCCTTCCTCTTCGTCATTCCCCTCTTTTGACCCAAATACCGCTAAATTGTCACCCTTATGGCTTGGGGTGATAAGAAGTTTCTGGTCAGCAATTTTTTCAAGCTCAGTGCCCAAAACCGTCACTGGAGGCCCAAAAGTGCTCCATAGGAGCCCCCTCTCAGGGTCATAAGTGGTTGTTTTTAGATGTTTTTATTGGGGGTCAGCGCTGGCATAGAGAGTGAATGACTGAACTGTCGAAGGAGATAAAAGCGATGAAAAACAAAAGCTTTTTATACTTAATTCTAATGACTCTGCCCCTAGCCCTCTTCCTCGCCCTTTCCACAGGCTGTGGATCGAGCAAAAGCGGCTCTGGCCACAGCCCAGGTGTGCCGGGCCCTGGAGATGGCGATGGTATCAGCCCCACTGACCCCATCCAGTTGGACAGGGCTCCCAAATACTACGGCCAGATGACAGTCACAGACAAGGGTGCCTATCGCGAGCTATTAAAAGATCATCGGCTCTGCGATCTCTACAGCCACTGGAATTTTGGTGACGCCAGCTGTAAGGCCTACGATCGAAGAGCCGAGATCGGCATTGCCTTTGAGAAGAAATCCTTGGCTTCCAATGGCACAGTGGGAATTCATGTCTTTCACGACCAATGGGGCTATCGGACCACCCTCCATTTTACTGGAGCCTTTCAGCTGATCAACGACAGTCAGGGTTTTCAGATGCAAACACCTGGCTACCTGGCCGGCTACTCAAAGATGCTTCGCTTCCGAGTGGCTGAGGGTCAGTTTGGGGATGACTACTTGAGAATGGACCTCACCTATGCTGGCAAAGCCATAGGCCATGTAGATCTCCACAGGATCGAATAATCATCTGCTCTCAATTCAGCCAAGACTCAAGACTCTGTACTATGGCCTCGGCCCCAAGGCCATAGTGATCGTAGAGCTCCTGAGCGGAGTAGGCGCTTCGTCCAAACTCCCCCTCCACAGCAAGAGTCTTCATCCGGCAGTGCACTCCTGATAACAACAGCGCTTGGGCGATCAGGGCTCCCGCACCCCCTACCTTTTGATGCTCCTCTACGCTGAGCAGATTGCCCTGGGT
>SKYF01000146.1 GCA_007128005.1 Bdellovibrionales bacterium | reverse complement strand
TTGTGGCTGGTCTAGTGATACCTATGTAGTCCAGACTGGAATCACTCAAGCCACATGCGAGAACACTTATTATACAGGCGGATATCATCAGGCCGTAAGAGGTACCTGGTATATTCATGGCAGCACTGATGGGAGCTTTGGGGCCATGCTAAATGCAGGTACCAAAAGTAATTGTGGAATCACCACTGGAACTCCGTACTGCTGGTGGGACGATTAACCCGCAATTTAGATCCCAAGAACAACTTGATATCAAAAAGCCTCGACTGGCACTGTGAGAACAACAATTTTATGAAATGAGTGACCCAACCATTACCGCTTTTGTCATTGGGATGACTAAAAATTGCTTCTTCAGTGAGTATAGGCCTGTGCGATCCATAATAATGCAACTGATATCTGGGAATGTATGTTTGCGAGTGGCCGGATTAAATAAATGCAGCCCCGGCAGCGAGCAATAATAATCTTCAAAGAGACCGCTTAATTCCCGCGGCCAGGGCAGCCCTTTGCCATTGACAAAGTCTTGTAGCTTCAGGATCTTGAGGCCAAATGAAAATCCTTATTGTGAGCCTATTGGCTTTTATCTTGGGTTGGCTTGTGCTTTGGGGACCTCCCTATCCTTTAACCACACTCGGACCTCAACCCGCACCCAAGCCTGTGAGCTTTAATATTTCTCTCTTTGCTGAGCCCTTTTCTCTGGATCCCCTGAGTATGGGTCACACCGCAAGCCACTACCTATTCAATAATCTCTATCGGGGACTGTTGAGTTATGACGGCACTCGGGGACTGGAGCCCGAAGATGCCCACTGCGACTGGCAGGACAACCCAAACAGCCCAGACAACCCCTTGTCCTTTGCCTGCGAACTGAAGCCCGACTTGCATTGGAGTGATGGGCGCCCCCTGGTGGCGCAAGACTATCTGCGGGCCTTTTATCGCCTTATCGACCCCGAGACTAGAACTCCCCACGCTGAGCAGCTGCTCGCCCTAAAAAATGCTCGGGCAATATTGGAGGGCCACAAAGAGCCTACCGAGCTTGGGGTAGAGGTAGGGGTTAACACTGATTCTGGCCACAAACTTATTTTTCACTTTGAGGCCCAGGATTCTGATTTTCCCTACCGTCTTACCCATCCCGCCCTAAGCCCTCTGCCTCCCGAAGGCCACCCTCCACCCGAGGAGGGTCATCTCCTGCTCACCAATGGCCCCTACTTGGTCGAAGACTGGTCAAATCGAAGACTGATTCAACTCAAGCCCAATCCCCACTACCAGCGGGGAGACTCCAGACGCCCAGATGTCCACTTTGTCTTTGTTGAAGACGACCACACCGCGCGAAGGCTTTACGATCACGGACGTCTTCACTTTCTAAGAAGGTTGCCCACCGCAGACATCCCCCTCACTCAACACAGAGAAGACTTCTTTCAGGTGCCTCTGGCCCGCTTTGACTACATTGGCTTTGGTCCAGAGCTGCAAAAACTTCCCCACTTGCGCCGCGCTCTGAGCTTGGCCCTCAACTACCCTCAGCTCAAAGATCTCTACCACGCTTTGGGGCCACCCGGCTGCCCTGGGTTACCCTCAAGCTATATGGAGAAAAGACCTTGCTTTGAGTTCAACCCTCAACAGGCGCGACAGGCACTCAGGGAGCACCGAGGGCAGATCAACCCAGGGAACTCGCCAGAGACTTTGCCCGCTCTGCAGCTTCACTTCAGCCGAATGGGAGGAGACGATATTGCCCGGGGCATGGAGTGGATGCAAAACCAGTGGAAACACAATCTGAGTTTAGATATTGAACTGCGCCCTATTGAGCAGGGGATGCTCTCACAGAGCCTGCGCCACCAGCCCCCGACTTTGTTTCGGCGGGGCGTGCCCCTGGATCGACCGACCTGTCTGGCCGCCCTTGAAATCTTTCACAGTTCACATCCGGAAAATCTAATCCAACTCAAGAGCCCCACCTATGACAAAATAGTTAATGACATGCGTCACACATCCTCGCTTAAAGCTCGCCAAAAACTGTGCAGTCAGGGCCTCAAGTATTTAATGGAAGGCTATCACCTTATTCCCCTTGGAGAGATTCACTTTAGTATGCTGATTTCTCAGGACTTTACTGGGTGGAAGCTGAACGAACTCAATCAGTTGGATCTTAAAAATCTCCTTTACTTAGGCAACTTAGACGCCCAAAAGGAGTGAGCTTCAACTTTAGTCCTAAAGACTTTAATCCAGCCGGCCGATAAGCCACTAGAGACCACCTGAACAAGGTCTGAATAAACAAGGAGATGAGATTTATGGCCAAAGATAAATCAGCTGCTGGAGGAAACCCTGCACCCCAAAACCCAGGCAATGTGGTGTCCCTGCCCACTCGCTGTCCCGTTGAGGGATGTGGGAAAAAGCCCGCGAGAATGCACTTTTGCAGCGAGCACTTTAACTGGTTTAAAATGGGCTTAATCAATCGACAGGGGGAAAAGCCCAAAGATTTTGATAAAAAGTACCAGGCCTACCTGAGAAAGCTGGAAAAGGCCGCCTAAAGGGTGCGCTTTACAGCCCTATCAAGAAAACTAACGATAGGGCTGTGGTGATCAAAAAGACTCTCACAGCAAATTGAATCAGGGGCAGAGTAGACATACTCCCTACTCGGAATATGCTCTGCTGCCCTTTAGATATTTGAATCCTATGGCCAGATCTGCTATGGCCAAAGGCCTATGACAAATTCAAAACTTGCCCCATCAGATCAAATATCGCCCCTGCAATACGCCATCATTACCGGGGCAGGAAGCGGCATCGGCCGGGCCACAGCCCTGAGATTCTCTGAAGCTTTCGATCGCCTGATTTTGGTGGGAAGAACTGAGGGTAAACTTAAAATAACCGCCACTGAAGCCCAGTGCCCCTGCGAAGTCTTGGTCTGCGATCTGAGTCAATCTGAGCAAGTGGCCAACCTCACGCAAAAAGTGATGGGGCTGCTGAGCCAAGGCTCTCGCAGTGCTGAGTTGAGAGCTTTAGTTAACAATGCCGGGGTCTTTGACCGAACAGATTTCCTCGACAGCTCAGACGAGAACTGGACCTATCACTTTGAAAACAACTTAATGAGTGCGGTCAGGCTGACCAGAGGCCTATTTCCTTTACTCAAAGCCGCCAAAGGACATGTGACCAATGTGTCGTCCACCTTGGGATTGCGACCCGTAGCCCAAACTGCGGCCTACTCGGCGATGAAAGCTGCCATGATCAACTGGACTCAGACTCTGGCTTTGGAGTGGGCCCCTTATCAAATTCGCATCAACTGCGTGGCCCCAGGCTTAATTGAAACTCCTATGCACCAACACCTGCTCAGTCAGCCAGAGGTCCGGGCGCAAATGGACAAGGCTCAGCCCCTGGGGCGCATGGGAGCCCCCCAGGAGATTGCCGAGGCCATTTACTTTCTCTCAAGCCAGGCCTCGTCATGGACCACAGGAAGCGTGCTTAGCGTAGATGGGGGAATTCATCTATGAGCTCTACTATGAGCTCTACTACGAGCTCTTCAGCAAACGGAGATTGGGTGCGACTCGCTCGCCGTGTGCACTTTAGCTGCGGACACCGCTATTTTCAACCTAAGCTCAGCGAGCAAGAAAACAAAGAGATCTTTGGCCTCTGCTACAGTGAGCACGGGCATGGTCACAACTACGTCCTAGAGGCCTATTTGGAGGGTCCTATTGACCCACTAACTGGCATGGTCATAAACCTAATGCAGGTGGATGAAATTTTAAAAACTGTCACCAATGAACTGGACCACAAACACCTGAACTTCGATGTTCCGGCTTTTAAGGACCAGGTTCCAACCACTGAGAATGTGGCCCGATTTTGCTTTCAAAGAATCCAAGCGGAGCTGAACAAGTCTGCCAACAGAGCGCAATTAAGTGCTGTGCGCCTCTATGAAAATGATGACCTCTGGGTGGACTATGGAAAGAGTTAGTACCCCTAGTCCTTCCTGTCGGCTGACCCGTCGGTACTCGCTCTCGGCTCTTCACCAACTGGGCCGCCCAGAACTCACCGCTCAGGACAACACTCAGCATTTCCTTCACTGCGAAAAGCTACACGGCCATGAGTACTCTGTAGAGGTGACTTACTCAGGGCCTATTGATCCCCTCTCAGGTCTATGTATCAAGAGAGAAACTCTTGACGAATTGGTTCAAGAAAAGATTTTGTCGGTATTTCACGGAAAAAATCTCAGTGAGCTTTTGCCCTATACCTCGGGGGAGTTTTTGGCCAGAGAGTTTTTAAAGCGCCTACGACAAGACAGCCGAGGCAAAAACATACAACTCCTGGCCATTCAGGAGACGAAGAAAAACCGCTTTATTGCTGAAGCCAAAAACCTAGGCTAAAGACTGAAAGCTAGAGAGGATAGGAGATTCAATGCGGGTTTTTGGGCCAGGAAGGGCCAGGTTGGGGGGTAGGGGTCAAGCCATGTGCAGGGTGAATTCCTGGGCTGGGGGCCTGGGGGCCTGATTTTGGCACCCGAATTTGGAGTTCGGCAGGGACTCTAGCCTTTTCTAGGTCCATTCCGATGATTTTGGTGGTCTTTGAACGCAGCTCGGCCCTGCTCAGGAGTGAACCGCTGTTTTTTTGGCCTTAATTTGTGCCCCTACACGGAGTCGAAGTCAGGAAACTGCTGGATGTCGAGATCTT